>JAOUFY010000041.1 GCA_029857955.1 Spirochaetia bacterium | reverse complement strand
ATCTGCTTTTTTAACATCTTGTGACCTCTGTTGGGTTTTTGCCCAATAGAGGTTTTTTTATTCCCGTGTATATATAAAAATATTGTCCGAACTCCCGTCCGAAGGTCAGTTAAACTTGTTTACATGTGCAGTTAAAAATTACTTTTGTAACTTGAATAATTCAGTAAATAAATGTAGCGTATTATGTTTCAAGAATATTTTTTTGGAAAGTAATCAATCTATATCTTCGGGGAAATAAATGGATCTACAATCAATAGGAATCGCTTTCATTCACGGCTTAATTTCTGCAATGAGCGCATGTGTGTATCCTCTTATACCCATTACGACGGCACTTTTTGGGGCAGGTAAAACAAGTCATTGGGTAGAAGGATTATTTTTATCTGCAGTTTACGTCTGCGGAATGGCCATCACCTATGTTGCGCTGGGTATTATTGCTGCGCTTACAGGTACAATTTTTGGAAGCTACATGGGGTCGCCCTTCGTCATTATTTTTTTCACTATAATCTTTTTTTACCTTGCACTAAGCTTCCTGGATATTTTGCCTTTACCTATTCCTAATTTTGCAAATGCTCTGCATGTTAAAAAATCTAAAAAGATTTACTATCCGTTTATTCTGGGTGTTTTTTCCGGATTTATTGCAGCCCCTTGTACGGCTCCTCTTTATGGCGCGATTTTAATTGATATTGCTAAAAATGCCGCTTTAAATAAAAGTCTTGTTCCTGGAATTACTCAAGCCTTGTTTTTTAGTTTAGGAATGGGATCTCCATTTTTGTTGATCGGCGGTTTTGCTTTAAAGTTACCCAAGCCAGGCAGATGGTTGAGAGTTGTAAAATACGTTGGAGCCCTGGTTTTACTAACAGCGGGTTTCCATTACATTGAAGATTTGATCGGCCCTTATCCCCCTGAATCTTCAAAAGGTACTATGGCAATTTTAGGAATTGTGCTTTGCATTGTTTTTTTTATTTTATCGGAACCTCTTAGTAAAACAGGTGAAGAAGAATTTGATAAAACAGCTCGTCAAAAAGCCGGTGTAGTCTTTTTTTTATTGATCTCAGCTTTTGGATTGTTTCTTGCAACATCTTTATTAAAACCAGGTCAGAATATTGAAATACAAACAAATGGCGCACATACCTCACGGGCTGATTATACAAACCTGGACACAGCGATGAAGTCTGTTGGCAGCGAAGATATCATTCTTGTTGATTTTTGGGCTGAGTGGTGTACCGCCTGTCATAAAATGGATGAAGAGTTATTGCCATCAAGCGAATTTAATGATTTAATTAAGAAATATCATCTTGTAATTGTTCGGTTAGATTATACCGAAATGGACAATAAGGAGAAGGAAGGAATTATACAAAAATATAAAATTCCGGGGTTTCCAACTTTATTATTAATCGATAAAAATGGAAATGAAATTGATCGATCGCTTGGATTTCGAAATAAAGAGGAAACAATAAAAATTTTAGATGATATCATTTCAAAAAAAAATGACGTTAAAATAAACAGAGGAAAGTTATGATGGAATCAATTTATGATAAACTGGAAATTCCGTCAATGCCACAGGTGGTAACCAGGATTCTTGAAATTAACGAAAATGATATAACCATAGGAATAAATCAACTCGAAGCATTAATTTCATCTGATCCAAATCTTGTAAGTAAAATATTAAAGCTTGCGAATTCGCCATTTTATTCAAGATCTAATAACATAACCGACCTTGGACGTGCTCTTTCTTTACTTGGTTTTAAAAGTATCAAAAGTTTAACTTTACTTGTTTCCGTTGCTAAATTGCTGCCAAATCTTTCTCAAAATTCTGCAACACAGAAAAGCTTGTGGATGAATTCCATTATAATCGCTGTTACAGCAAAAACCTTGTTAATAAGGTTAGGGCACAAGAATACCCAAGAAAAAGGATTTCTCGGCGGATTGTTACGGCATATCGGTCAATTGATATTATACTCAAGGTTTCCGTCGAGTTATGAGACAGCGCTAAAGCAATCCAGCGATGGAATGGATATAAAAGCATTGCAAAAATATGAATTACACTTATTTGGAGTGACGACATTTTCATTATCTGAATATGCTATGGGTAAATGGAATTTTCCTGAGGAATTTATCAAGATAACTTCCATAAATCAATACTCTATTGCTGAAACAGAAAAAGTTGCCGGATTATTGGGCAATATCGTTTGTTTTGCTGAAATCATAACATATCATCGAAAACTTAAAGAAACCAGTTTAAACAAGGAACTGACAACAGAATTTGAAGGTTTAATTGAAGAATATTTTAAATGGTTTTCTGTCAGCGTAACGGACAAAAATTTTATCGAAAATGGGCTTCAGGAATCATTTAAAAATGATGAGTTTTATGAATTCTGTGAAGAATTATTTGCATTGTAATGAATGTCATATACAAAATTTCAAATTTGTAAAATCACTTTTGTTTATTTAAATATATCATTTAATTTGTTATTGATCTGGGATTTCTTCGCATAGGGACTATCGGGATTAATTTTAATTATATCCTGATAAATTTGTGAGGCTTTCTCTACATAACCCATTGCATTTAAAATTCGGGCTTGATTATAGTAATAATAAATACCTTTATTACTCGATGGCCCTGTTCTTTGGTATAAACTTTCATAAACAGAAAGGGCTTCAGAAAATCTTTGCTGTTTTTCGTAGAGATCCGCCAGAGTTTCCATGGCGCGAACTGTGTAGGTTGAATCTGGATAAAGATCAAGAAAATCCAGATAGATAGACAGCGCACGTACATATTCACCGTCATTATAGAGACTTTCCGCCAGGTTTAAATATATTTTTTCCTGTTTTTCTGAAAGGTTAATTTTGTTTGTTGTATTTGAGGCGATATTACCGGGGCTATTGTCTTGTGCTGATAATGTTATAACAAAAATTTGGGAGTAAAGAATAATGGAAAAAATAATGGTACAACAATTTTTCATAATTATAAATATTCCCCGCCTATAAATGTAAATTTGATAGAATTTATATTTTCTAACAGATTTGTATATAATTATTTATCGGATATAAAAAATACTTCAATAATTATTTATTTTTCCGATAAGAAATTTATGAAAGAAATAAATCCCGCTATAGAAGATATGCTGGCTCATAAAAAATTGTCAGAATCAAAAGTAGAAAGACTTATATTTTTAAAAAAACTGGTTGATAAAGTTGCGGTCAGACCATATTTACCTGATTCAGAGGTAGATAAAATTGAACGTAAATTTGGCGTTAAACCAGACGTAATTACCTGGGGAGATTATTTTCAAACCCATATTGCTTCAGAACACTGGGAAAAAAGCGATAAAGAGTTTGATACGATAATTGATACAATTCGTTTTGATTTAATTGCTGCAGTGATGATTTTTTCCAATAAAAATAAAGAGTTTTTTATCGATCTTGAAGAAGCTTTTCAGGCTTCAACAAATGATCTTGAAAAAAGCGGTATGGAAAATGAGGAAATTAACCATCTTCATATTTTAATGACATATTTTAATGAAATGGGTTTAAAAATGTCAGCTTTTGAAAATAAAGATTTTGATTTTTTCCGTCAGTATTCAGAAGAACAAGCGGTTTCATAAATTTTAAAAACAGTTCAGACGATTTTAATCTGAACTGTTTATAAAATCATTTCGCCATCTGGTTAAACATACCAAGACAAAATTCGGCATATTTGGATTTTTCAGGATTATCTTTTACAAATGAAAAATATTTTCTAGCTGATGAAAAATCTTTTTTTTCAAAATAATATTTACCTAAAAAATAACTGGCGGCGCTTTTTTTATAAAAGTTTTTGCTGTTAATGAGTTTTTTCCAGTATTGCTGCGATTGTAAATCCTGTCCGGACTTATGAAGCGCCCATGCATAATAAAAATTAAACTCTTCTTTTTGTTCGTCATCCATAACAATATTTTGCAGCAAAATGCTTTTATAAATTTCAATGGCTTTTGAATAGTGATGATAGTAAGTTAAAAATTCGGCATAGTTAAACAGATTTACAAATTTATCGGGATAGTTTTTTAAAGCCCACTCATAATTCAAGGCCAGCATCGGAGCCGGAACATTATAACGCGTCGTTTCCAGAAATTTACTGTAGTTATCGGTCAGCATGGATTTTTGAAGCGTATTAACAAAGGAATCGATATTTGATTTAGAATCGTCTTGATTTACATAGTACGATATGGTTTTTACCCATTCTGACTTATTTTCCAAACGTTGTTCAAGAGCTTGATAAATTACATCATTGCGGTCTTTTTCCTGAGAAGACAAGATTTTTGCTGTACTTAAAAGCTTGTTATATTCTCCTGTAAGCGAATAAATCAACAGTAAATTTTCAAGAGTATTTTTGTCAAGGTTTCCTGCTGTTTGCGCTTTATTAAAGTATTCCATTGAATTATCAATAAATCCATGTTCGTAATACAAGACGCCAATATCGTTTAAAATATTTCCGTCTTCAGGGTAGAGTTTTATAATTTCTTTATAAACGTCTATACCGTCTTCAACGGATTTTTGTCTGGCGAGAATCCGTGCGTATTCAGCCATATTGTATTGCATTTTATCTTTTTCAGAGGAGTATTTTTTTAAATCCGGCAATCTCGAAATCAATTCAGATTTCATTCCTGCCTTTGCATACGCATAACACAGAGCAAGTTGAACGTTCATTTTTGCAGGATCTACTTTAATGGCTTTTAAAAAATACGTAGAAATTTTGTTTGCCGTTTCAGGAGTAATGACGGAATTTTCAACCGCGTCTTCTTTATATTCCGGTTCATAAATGGAGTCGATATTTTGCCATACCCCAATTTGAGTTTGATTAACCGATTCGGAATAAAAAATAAGTACGCCCTTATACATTAGCGCATCCGAATCGTTCGGGTTTTTCAATAAAAGATCGTCTAATTTTGTATTGGCAATGTCATATTTCTGATTTTTTATCAGCGTGTCGATGTACTCAAACTGTGAATTTGTTTCATTTGTAAAAACAGAGCTCGAATAAATAAAAAACAATAGCGCGGCAATTTTAAGTTTTTGAATCATGTTATTTTCCAATGAATGATGTTATTAACATACAATCTAACATATAGACTGGCGATCAACAAATTTTGTATGATTTTACATTTGTTTATAAACATAGAAGGTTTTATGTTTTCGTAAATATCGGCACACGCAGCATAATCGAAACTGCTGCGTGTGCCGATTTGAAACCCCGCAGGGGAATAAAAACCAACCTTGTTTATGAAGTATAAATTTACATTTACGGGGCGTCTCGCAATTATATCATACACCATGCCCGCAATTGGAATTATCGGTACGCAAAACGTCGGTAAAAGTACTCTTTTTAACGCGTTAATTCGGCGTAATAAAAGCATTACTTTTGACTCTCCGGGAGTCACGCGAGATCTGGTGACAGAATCGGTAAACTGGGGCGAAGGCCGATGGGAAGTTACAGATTTTCCCGGTTTTGAATCTGAAAAAAATATGCCTGACGATGAAATCGGACGGGCTGCCGTAGAAAAAGCTTTAAAGCAACTCGATAATTTTAATTTATTATTGTGGGTTGTAAGCAGAAAAGGTTTAAGCGTATTTGAACATTTGCTATTGGAAAAAATCCGTAAAATTAAAAAACCTGTCTGGCTTGTTGTGAATTTTGTCGACGACCCTGCGCTTGAAAGCTCTGCCTCAGAATTTTACTCGCTTGGATTTTCAACTGTCTTTTTTGTATCTGCGTTAAATCGACGAAACATCAATGAACTGCGAGACTCTATTTTGCATAAATTTCAAGGTAAAATTCAAGATGCCGAAGCAGAACAAAACGAGGCCGACGAATCGATAAGGTCTGGTCCGGTTAAACTCGCCATTGTCGGAAAACCAAATGCGGGTAAAAGTACTTTGTTTAACACATTTCTCGGGCAAGAACGATCGCTTGTGTACGATATGCCGGGAACAACCCGTGATTCCATTCAGGAACCGTTTACCTACGATGGCCATGAAATCATACTCATCGATACTGCCGGAATTCGCAGAAAAAAACTGTCGTTTGAATCTCTTGAAGTTTTTTCAGTGGCGCGAACCAAAAAAGCCATCACCGAGGCCGATGTGTTGATCATGCTGGTAGATGCGCGCGAAGGTTTTGACAAGCAAAATAAATCTATTCTTGAATGGGTAGAATCCGAGAACAAACCTCTTCTGGTTGCCATCAATAAAACCGATCTGGTTGACGAAGAACAAAGAGCTGTCGTTACGCTTGACATCGAAAAGTTGCAGGAAATTTTCTGGGATTTTCCTGTGTACTGGATTTCGGCGTTATCTCCGAAAAAGTCAGGCCGTGTTTTAGCCGAAGCCATTAGAATTGCCGCCATTGGTAATGAAAAAGTCGCTACACCGGTTTTAAATGATATTCTCGAAGTTTTAAATCGAAATCCTGTGGTGAGTTCCAACCGTCTAAAATTTAACTATATAACACAGGCATGGCCTGAAAAAAAATTCATTATTTTTGGAAACCGTGAAAGCGTACCGGATAACGTTAAGCGTTACTTAAAGCATAATTTACTAAAACAGTTAAAATGGAAAGATATTCCCATTAAAATCGAGTTTAGAAACAAAACAAAAATCAAACCTGCCTTTTTATCAAAAAAATCAAGCAATAAAAGAGATTAATCGTTAGTATTTTCTAGCAAAATCATTCAGGTACCTTAGGGCTTACGTTGTATAATTTAATGAGATAAACGCATCCGATGCTGATCGATGTCATTACAATTGAAAAGTAACTGACCGTTCCAAAACCTTGCATTACATGGTTGGCCTGCTGACTGATCATTCTGCCGCTAATGAGAGTCGCCAGGCCAGACCCCATTTGTTGTACCGCAGTATTGAACGTCATAAAGGAACCTCTTATTTTAGGATCTACAACTGAAGTAATTAACGCCATCGCAGGTACCCATCTTCCTGAAATAAATATAAAAAAAACAGTGGTTATAAAAAGAATTACAGGTATGGAATAACTTGCATTGATATGACTGATAAAAAAAACAGGAATTACGGATGCTCCAGCAATGATATAAAACATAATTTTTTTACCATATTTATCAGATAAATATCCAAAGAAGCGCGATGTTCCGTACGTTGCAACTCCGCCAAAAAGATACATCATGGGCAGGTCAGCCTGAGTCATAACGGTGTTAAATACAAGGTAAATGCTGATGTAGGGAATGATGGAAAAACCGCTTAGCATCATGGTCAGCGTTAAAAAAAAAGCAGGGTAGTGATTTTTATTTGTAAAAATATCTGAGTAAGCGTGTTTTTGATGTATGCGATCTGAAAGAGGAATTGCATACAATGCATAAAACATAAATATAAATCCAAGTATAAAAAGAACTATAAACGGATAATTCCACTTAAAATGATTTGCGATCATGAGCGATACCGGAATACCTATTACAGTTGCCGCAGAAAATGCCGCCATAACAACACCCATTGCCGAACCGCGACGTTCATAAACAAACGAGTCGCCAATGATGGAATACGACATGGAATTTATCAATCCGCCAAAAGCGCCTGTAATGATTCGCGCGGCGAGTAAGACATAAAAACTGTTGGAAAAGCCGCATAGAAGAGTTGAAAACAAAAAGCCTAAAAATACAACCAGAAGAGATTTTTTGCGGTTATAACGATCAATGAAGGTTGATGCAAATAAAGCGGATATGCCCGCTGAAAATGTATATGCGGAAACCACATAAGAAAATTGTGCGTTGGTGATGTTAAATTGTTCAATAATGACCGGTCCAAGAGGCATCAAGATCATAAAATCAACCATGTGCGTAAACTGAAGTCCCGCCAGAGCGCTAACCAGATACTTTTCTTTTTTTGTAAACTTTAGTTTTTTAGATTCCACAGTTCACACTGAAATTTTCAGTAGATAACGCGCAAATAAAAAATGTAATAAAACAAGGTTTATTTCAAAATTTGGAATTTAACTGTTGATCCAGGTTAATATATCAGATAAAACCTGGTCATTACGTAAAAGTAAGTTTTTCCCGGTTAATGATCTTTCATAGGTTAATATTTTCCCGCCAAATTTAACTTGAAGACTTTCAAGTTTTCGTTGTTCGTATTTAGAGCCGACCCATAAAACCTGTTTATTTTGCCACAGATCATTTTTCATGGAGTCAAGACTTTCATTGGGAGAAACCAGAATAATCCGGTCAAAGTTTTTAAGAATACCGGTATGAATTAAAACTTGAGATTGATTGCCAGTAAGAAGTAAAAACTTTTGTTCATAATTGTTTTGTTCCAGTTCCTTTTTAATTTCTGCAGTTTCAGGATAAACAGAGGGCCAGCTGTTAAACAAAACGCCGTTTTTTAAATAGTGTTTAACGCTGGCTTTTTCAAAAGATGCCTGATCGGAATACATGCCATCTCCGATATTGTATTTCATTTTATAATTCAATACAGAAATATTCGGATAAAACTTGTTAACCAACGTCTTATGATACCAATCACCAGGGTCACGATGAGTGAATACAACCAATACCGGTAGAGACTTTTCTTCTTTTGAAGGTTGAACGTTTATGTAATTTTCTTGCAAGGCAAGATTAATGACTTTTTTCTGATAACCATTTTGTGGCATTGTTTCAGTCACATCATTCCATAATTCTTGAGGGTATACATCAAGATTAAAGCAGAAAACCCATAAAAACAGTTTAATAAAATTATGAATTTTTAGATTATTCATTGGCTTAAACCGCTACATTATGTCTCATTGGCAAGTCTATTTATAAAAAAAATTATTTAAGAATTTAAACAGGGGCATAACGTGCCCCTGCGCTGCAAAGGCAAAGCCTTTTCCGCTACCCCTGGTGTATATTTGATTATGTTAAAAAAGATATAAAAATTGTAGCTAATCCCAGAAAAGTCATAAACCCAAGAACGTCGGTAAATGTGGTTACAAAAATTGCCGAGGCAATGGCAGGATCAATGTTAAACTTTTTTAAAAATATAGGGACGACGGCTCCAAAAGTTGCCGCAACGATCATATTGGTAAATATGGCCATTCCCATAACCAGACCAAGAACTGGTTTGCTGTTGGTAAAAAGATAAATAGCTCCGCCGGCAAGTATACCAAGACTGAGTCCGTTTACGATGCCAATTATAAGTTCTCTACGTATGGCTTTCCAGCCATTGATGAAGGTTAATTCTCCGAGGGCAATGTTACGAATGACAAGCGCCATAGTCTGAGTTGCCGCATTACCTCCCATGCCGGCGACAATTGGCATAAGAGCAGCTAGAATTACGACTTTTCCAATGGTTTCAGAAAAAAGGTTTACTACAAAAGAAGCAATAAAAGCCGTGATCAGATTTACAGAAAGCCAAATGATCCGTCTTGACGAAGCAAGGTGAATGGGTGTACCCAGCGTTTCATCGCTTGAAACCCCGCCCATAAGTAAAATGTCTTCGCTGGCTTCCTGTTGAATAACGTCTAATATATCATCTACTGTTATTCGGCCAACAAGTACTCCTCGAGAGTCAACAACAGGCGCGCTGATGAAGTCATATCGGGTAAAAAAATTAGCGACTTCTTCCTGATCCATGTCATGAGGAATTGGCAAAAGTTCAGTTTCCATAATATGAGATAATTTTGTTTGAGGTTTTGCCAAAATTAGTTTTCGTAAGTCAATGTGTCCTTTGTATATTCCTTCTTCATCTACGATATAGACCATATAAACATCGTCGGTATAACGAGAAATTGCCCGAATGGTCTGGATTGCCTTTTTTACGGTATCTTTTTCAAGAACCTCTACAAATTCTTTGGCCATTAGCGCGCCGGCGGTATTTTCAGCATAACTTAAGAGCTCAGTAATTCTCCTGCGTTCAATGAGGGGAAGGTGAGAAAGAATGTGGCTGATGTTATCAGGGTTAATATGTGCAAGAATATCTGTCGAAATGTCCGATTCTTGTTCTTTGATGATGGCGATCAGGTTTTCCGGCGTGAGGGTTTCGAGAATTCTTTCTCTAACGGAATCTCTTACTTCGAGAAAAACTTCGCCCTGAGTCTCATGATCAAGAAGATGAAATACAAAAACTCCGTCTTCACTGTCAAGCTGGTCAATAAAATATCCAATATCCGCGCTATAAAGTTCATTAACAAAAAGCTTTATTTTGTCAACTTTTCTTTTTTCTATAAGTTCTTCAAGGTGTTTTTCCCATTCAGGATTGCTTCTGTCAAAAGACAGTGATTCAAGATCAGATGTATCCGGGTTAAAGGTCTCATCGATGGATTTAGCATTTTCCTTATCTAAAGCAGGTTTCGACTGTATTTCTTTATTGACTTCATTCATGCTAACAACAATAATCAAGGTTTGTCAGGCGCTGTCAATCGGATTGTAATTTTAGTACACCCCAAATTATAGATAATTTTTTAGGTTGCAAGACTGCATTTTTATTAGATTGATATTGATAATTTATTCAGGAGATTTAATGGGCGAAAAAAAAATCAAGCAACCACTTACAATGTATGACAAGTTTTCTGTATTTTTTTACAGAATGGGAATCGTGATTTCCGCAATGTGTATATTGTATGCTGTATACTATTTTTACCTAAATACATATGATAAAATTTTACCAAAGTATTTTTATGGAGCTTACGCCATTATTGTATTCTGGATTTTTGTAATATCAGTAAGTACTTCAGTGACTTTTTTACATTTATATAGTAAAAAAGTTTTAAATATCATTCGCGCATTTTCCGTTATCGGCGCTTTGACTTTAATACTACTGGCTGTTTCTGGTAATCTTGACTATTTAGCTTTGTTTGAAAGTAACGGCTGGCGCGGCAAGATCGGGGTAATTGGATTGGGTTTTGTTTTGGCTGGATTTAGCGGAATTGGAGCTAAAGAAGCTTTCTGCTTTAAACTAAATGAAGGCTATGCATATGGCATCGGTCTTGCGATACTTGTGATATTGCATCTTTTGGGTTTATTGTCACCGCATTTTGGGTTTATGTTTTCAACGTTTATTGGCGGTTTGGTTTTAATTTTTACTATTCGAAAATTATTTCTGCCATTGCATTATGATATCGGCGATAAATCAAGATACTGATCGCATACAACTGTAAATTTATTTTGAAGATTTTTCAAGCATCCGTTGGACTAAAATTGTAAATGGACGTTATATCTTCTGTTTAAAAAATAGAAAAGAAATTGACAGTGTCTTGTTTTCAGTAGATCAGGGTAAAAAGTCAGTAAGGGGTTATTTATTAAAACATTACCATATTATGTATTTTATTCCGAAGTTGAAATTGGAAATCTTCTCAACAGAATTGGAATTTTAAATCAGGAAGATAGAATAATATTTGCGCAAATATGTCAGGCTGTAAGTATTTCAAACAGCTCCGTAATTGATGTAGACGATTTTTTAATTGATGTTATCAAATGGGCAGAGCGTCATAACTATGCCGCTTTGCGCTCAAGCAACTCTACTAAAAAATTAATTCAAAATTTTTGTTTAACGATGGCTAAACATCATATCTGTATTCCTAAAGTAGAAGATAATGAAATTGTTGCTTTTACAATAACGGAACCGCAATTTGAACAGGTTGCTCAAATCTATAAAGAAATGGAAGCCAGGCCTGAGCTGGAATTTCCGAATGATCATCAGTTGAGTATTCCTTTACAGCCTTCAAAAGTTACTGAAGTTATTTATAGTAAAATAAATACCCAGTTTATTGAAGAAAATATCAGTAAAGAAAAAATGGTTAAAATTGTATTTCCAGAGTTTAACAATCATATTCTGGTTACACCCAGATTAATGGTTCAATTACCCACAATTTGTATTCGAAAAATAGGTAAATTTTTTGGAGTCACTGCTAGAATTCGCATACTCGATACTATTTTAAAATCCATGGAAATTATAATACCTGAAAAGAATTTAAAAGTTGAACGAATTCTTAAAGTGTTGAATCTAGAAGATAAAGAATCTCCTATATTTTTTATCCATTTAACGGAAGGTATCCTGTCTCGAATGAAAAAAGAAGCAAAAGTTGCAGAAATTGTTACAGTATTGCAGGCGGCAATGCTTCTCAAGCAATTTAAGCTTGAACAGGAAGAAAAAGAAAAAGATAGTAAAAAGGATGAACTTGCAAAAGACGACATAGTAAAAATTTTACATATACTGAAAGAAAGTCCCAAGGCTTACTTTACTCAAGAATTGTATCATTTACGTGAAGAAGAAAGTCGGCATGGAAAATTTAACGGAACTTACGATAAAGCGGAGTTTGCAAAGTTAATTGATAATTTTATAAATACATATACCATCATTAAAGAAAATGTAGAAGCCCCGGAGGATTCTGTTCCGGAAATTATAACAATGAAAGACAATGATTCAAGAGATTTATACATTTATCGGGGCTATCTTGTATCTTTTCTTGAACGAGAACGACTTCATGCAAAAGAAGAAATTCGCCGCTTACTGCTTGAAAAGTGGATAAAAGTTCTTGAAAATTATTTGGAACTGCCCGAGATGAAAAGAGATGATATGCTCGAAAAAGAAGTTCTTAAAATTATTGATCAAAAATACAAGCGTCTGAAGTTTGCAGCAATTGAACCTGCTCTTTTATTTAATATTTTTAAAATTTTTGATGATGATAAAGAGATAAAATCGAAAAAAGTATATTATTTTGGAAACAGGGATAAACCGGTCTTATCTCCCTTTTTTAGTATTTTGGAAATTAAACGCGCTGAACTTTTTCAAGAAGCTTTTTTAGCTCTTCCTTTTTTATATCGATTTTTTTTAACACGTATTATTCTTTATTTTATGCAGTTTTTTAAAAAAAGTAATGTCGATGAACAAGTGAAAGATGCTGGTACAGAAAAAAAATCTGTTGAAAACAGTTCTGATAATACAGATTCAACATCAGATGAAAGCCAGACTCCGGATATTTCTGATACGAAAAAAAATGTTCAGTCAAAAGTTAGAAAATTTCTCCCTGAAATTGAAAAAAATTATCGTACAGGGGGGAGCGTTCAGGTTGCTTTAGATGAGCTATTTAATAAGTGGAACATTAAGGTTGGCGAGGTAAGTGTAATTTTAAAAGAAAAAATTGATAAAGATATTATGGAAAGATCTGTTGCCATTTATCGAATGTTAATTAAATCGCCAAATTTTACTATTGAATATCTTCATCGAGAATTAAAGAATATGGCTATTGATCTTGCTCAAAATAAATACACTGAGATTCAAGATAAAAAATCTTTTGCCAGATACGTTATGTTGTTAGGTATTTCAACCTTGCGGCAACGAAATCGATAAAAACATCTATCTACTGAAAATTGATCTGATCTTTTGGAGAGGCAAGCAAAGTAACTGCTCCAAATCTTTTCAGGTACTTTAACCTTTTTTTAATAAAAATGCGAATTTGTAAAAAAATACTTATTTTTTTTTAAATTATGTCGATTTATGTCTCATATAGAGAGGCATGTATTCAATTGTCATTTTAGTTGAATGATGCCAGATCACAAGACATGGAGGTTTAACATGCATATTAAAAAACAAGAAATTTTAAGCTATTTGTCCAGTATTCAAAAGAAAGATAATGAGCAGCTTATAGATCAAGAGAAGATTCCTTTATATAAAAAATTTCAGGGACGAATTGAAAAGCAGGTAAATTATGAAAATATAGGTATTGATCGAATTCGTGGTCAAGTGCTGAATCTTCATGATGAACTCAAAGGTATTCAAACCGAAATTTCAAAAAAGCAAATACAAGTTTCTTTTTTAAAAGAATTGCCAGATGCTACAAACTGGAAACAAAAACTGGAGTCTTTTATGAAAGAAGAATTTTCAGAAAGTATTGTTGTAAAAGCGGATCCCGACATAAAATCATATTTGAACAGTCTTCAGGGTGACTTGAAAATGCTTCAAAACGATATGATGACAAGAGAGATAAAACTTGAAAATATACTTTCTTCGGGGATCATGGATACGGAAAAAGCTGATATATCTGATATTATTATTAAAGATATGGATAAAGCCAAGGAAGTTTTTTCGAGAATAAAAAAAGATTCAATCAGTAGAATATTGCAGTCATGAGTTAAGTTTATTTCATGATTGTATTTAATTTAAAGCGATTAAACTTTTTTAATATATTTATACAATAGTTTAAAAACAACATTTACTCTGTAAATAACGCCGTATGGTGTTGTAAAAACGAGTCAAAGGTTTTATCTTTTATTGATTTTCTTAAGTCACTCATAAAATTATACATAAAATAAAGATTGTGGTAACTGCTAAGTTCATAAGCAAGCAATTCCTGGGTTTTATGAAGATGACGGATATATCCAAGACTATATCTTTTACAAACTCTGCATTTACATTTTTCATCGATGGGCTTATCATGAAATTTGTTGTATTCTGCCCTCAAGTTAAGTTTGCCTTCTGAAGTGAAAACTTGACCGTTACGTGCGTTTCTTGTTGGTAAAACACAATCAAACATATCGATACCGTGATTTACGGCAAATAAAATTTCAGGAATTGAACCTACACCCATCAGATAACGAGGTTTTTCTGGCGGTAAATGCGGCATGGTTGCGCTCAATGCTGTTTGAAATTCATCATTTTTTTCACCTACAGACAAACCGCCAATGGCATAGCCGGGAAGATCGAGAGTTGACATAAATTGGGCAGATTCTCTTCTAAGATCAGGATTTACGCCGCCCTGTACAATGGCAAACAAGCTTTGAGTTCGATTGTATTGCATTCGCTTCCAGTAGTCGTGAGATTGTTGAATCCAATTGTGGGTTCTCGTCAATGATTCTCTCAAGCGTTTTTCATCTGCAGGATATGGAGCGCAGTCATCGAGCGGCATAACGATGTCGCTGTTGATAATGTTTTGAATATCGAGAACCTTCTCTGGAGTAAATAGGTGAGGGCTTCCATCAAGGTGGGATTTAAATTGAATTCCATCGTCGAGATACTTTGTTAATTTTGAAAGTGAAAATGCCTGGTAACCGCCCGAATCGGTTAAAACAAGTCTGGGCCATGACATAAAATTTTTAACTCCGCCAAATTCTTTCAGAACAACGGTTCCTGGTCGAAGGTATAAGTGATATGTATTGGTTAAAATTAATTCATAACCAATTTCCTCAAGATTTTCCTGGCTGACAGCCTTTACTGATGCTCTTGTTCCAACCGGCATAAAAACGGGAGTTTCTACATTTATTTTATTTTCAAATTTTAAAATACCGGCGCGTGCATTGTTGAATGTTGCATCAACCTCAAATTGAAATCTGGACATAATTTAAGTGTAAATATTTTTCATTTTAAAGATGCTTTTTCTGCAGCTTTACCCATAAGCAGCACTTCAAAGCCTGTTCGAAGTTTTAAATCCGGATCTGGCGCAAATACAAAACGACCATGAGGTTCTTTGATGCCAATGATGATAAACCCATTAAGTCGATAATTGGTGTCGCGTATTTTTTTATCGCGGTATTCACTTTCAACAGTAATGTGTTCGACGATCATTTCAAATTCATAATTTGATTTGTCCAGCATGATATCAAGAAATTCATCAACGTCGGGTTCTATAAAACTTCGCGCCATTTGAATTCCGCCGATGACATAAGGTGAAATGATTTTATTTGCTCCCGCTTGAAGCATCTTGTTTCGTGAGCTTTCATGAGAAATTCTAGTCTCAATTCGCAGTTCTTTATTTAAGCTGCGGGCAGACAACACAACAAATAAATTGTCGGCGTCTGTTGGTAATACAGAAGCCAGCCCTTTTGATCGATGAATACCTGCTTCCACCAAAGTTTCTTCCAGCAGGGCGTCTCTTTTTAAGATAATCCATTCTATCTGGTGTTTAAGAACAGGTGCATCCATGTTATTTTCGATAATAACAAAAGGAACCTGATTGTGACTGAGTTCTTCAGCCATGGCAAACGCCATTCTTCCGCCACCGCAGATGATGTAATGGTCTCGCAGGTTTTTAAGCCGCTCTTTTACCTTGCTTTCTTCCATAATGACTTTAAAGTTTCGCTCCAAAAAATTATTTACAATGACATTGATAGCCAGACCATAAAAACCAACTCCGCTGATCACGAGCAGGATTGTAAACCACTTTCCAGGGTCGCTAAGCGGATAAACTTCGCCAAAACCTACGGTGGTTATGGTGATGATCGTCATATAAACGGAATCGGTCAGGTTCCAACCTTCGATCATGTGGTAACCCTGAGAACCAGTTACAACCAGCAGGGTTAAAAACAACACAGGTTTAATCAGATTAAAATAAAATCGTATCATTTTATAATATTGGCATGCCTCAGTTGTCTAATAAATCGATTTGATATAACTTGCATCACGCTATTATGCGTGGTTCGACAAATACCCATCCAATTTTGCTCGTTGAGCGTCTCTGAGTCGGTCGAACCATTCAACAGTTTATAATGGGCGTTCCAGTACAAGGGCTCCACCGACGCCGCCTCCAGCGCAGATGCCGCCCAATGATTTTTTAACCGATGGATTGGTTTGAAATTCCATGATTTGGTTGATCGCAACTCTTATACCTGTAGCGCCAAGCGGATGTCCGATGGCAAGTGTTCCTCCGTTTGGATTTACTTTGCCTTCGCTGAGTTTTTGGGGGAGGTCAAAGCCATATAGATCTTTTACAGTTTTGATGCTACCAAGAGCAGTTGCCGCAAAAGCTTCATGGATTTCAAAAGAATCGATGTCTGTCCACTTTAAACCACAATTTTCAAGGGCTTTATTCATAGAAAACGCAATTCCAAGCCCCATGTAAATCGGGTCTGTTCCGTAATTTCCCCAGCCGTTTATATAGGCTAATACTTTTAAATTTAATTCCTTTGCTTTGGACTCTGTTGTAATGATCATTGCTCCGGCTCCGTCAGAACGAGGGCAGGCATTAAATAAAGAAACGGCTCCTTTGACGGCGTCAGTGTATGGTTTACCAATCCATTTTTCATATCGGGAATAAAAATCTTTCATGTTGGTGTGTGGCGCCATGTCAAATATTGCAGCGGCTTTTTCAAAACGTTCAGGTTTTTCGACAAAACCGGTTTTTGACATTATAAATTCATCGTCTTCAAGCATTCCCTTTTCGCCGGCAACTGGTAAAATCCACGGCTTATATTTGCCGGCCTGGATAGCTTCGAGTGTTTTTTTATAAGAGCCGTAGGCGTATTCATCCAATACTTTTTTAGTCAGACCCATTTTTTGTGCGACCACTTCGCCGGTTTCAGCCATGTTTGCTTTTCGAACCGGGTCAACCAAGCCTTCGTCAACAGCGCTGATGACTTCAATTTCAGAAATTTCTGGTATACTTGTCCAGTTGGCTTTAATTTTTTCTACGGTGGCTGTTTTTGAGTTTTGCTGAGCCCGATTTAAATATATTGGAAAATTTGACATAGATTCCATGCCGACAACGAGTTCGACATCATTTTCGCCGAGAATAATTCTTCGGCAAGCTTCATTGATAGCCTCAAATCCAGAAACACAATTGTTGGCAACCGTAACGGCTGTTGCCTCTGTTGGAATTTCTGTTTTCACGGAAATTACCCTGGCAACATTGGGAGCGCGAGAAGATTGACCAATTTCGCCTGCAACAACTCCATCAATTTTTTTACGGTCAATTCCGCAGCGTTTAATCGCTTCTTCTGCAACTAAAATTCCAAGTTCATGAGAAAATAAATGCGAAAGGCTTTTACCTGCCTGCCCAACCGGAGTTCTTACCGCGGATACAATCACTAATTTATCATTATTTCTTGTAAAGTTCATACACTGTCCTTTTTTTAAGCGATACAGCCGGATTACTGCCAGCTGTATTCTTGTTTAACCTTTAATTTTTTTTATAGCGTCTTTTAATACAGGCACTATATTGAAAAGATCGTCAACAATACCGTAAGTGGCCACTTTAAATATAGGGGCTTCAGGGTCTTTGTTGACGGCGACAATGTATTTTGAAGATCCCATGCCGGCAAGGTGTTGTATTGCACCTGAAATTCCGACTGCAATATAAAGAAGTGGAGATACCGTTTTACCGGTTTGTCCAACCTGATGAGAGTGATTGATCCAGCCGGCATCGACAGTGGCGCGGGAAGCGCCAAGGGCAGCTCCGAGCATGTCGGCAAGCTCTTGAAGTACAGGAAAATATTCAGGACCTTTAATTCCTCTACCGCCAGCAACGATGATCTTTGCTTCTGTTAGGCCTATTTTTGCTCCCTGAGTTTCTTTAAACTCAACAAGCTTTGAACGTGACTTTGAGAAATCAGCTTCAACTTTTTCAGTTTTTGCATCGACCTTGCTATCAACAACTTCAAACACATTGGGACGTACTGTAAAAATTCGAATACCTTTCTTGTGTGTAATTTTTGCATAGGCCTTGCCAGCATAGACAGGTTTTTTGGCGACAAGTTTATTGCCATCGGCGGTTAATTCTACAATATCAGATATGACTGCCGAATCTAGCAAAGCGCCAATTCTGCCTCCGATGTCGCGGCCCATCCAGCTGTGGGGCAGAAGAACGGTATCAAATCCTCCTTTTTTTACAACTTCGCTGATTACAGAAGCGATGATTTCGCCGTTATACTCTACAGTATCGCTGTAAAAAACATGACCAACTCCAGAAGAGCCGATGGTTGCGGCTGTTTCAGGGTTTGTTCCAAATACAATTGCAGAAAGTTCCATATCCAGTTCTTTTGCGCGCGATGCAATTTCCAGGGTTACCTTCGAAATTTCGCCGTTTTTGACTTCACCGATTATTAATGCTTTACTCATAATTTCCTCTTAATAAAATAAATTTATATAACTTTAATTTCTTCGTGCAGGGCTTTTACCAGTTCAAGAGCTTTATCTTCAGGGCTTGCTCCTTCAATGACTCGTCCCTTTGGCCGCTCTGGCGGCATTTCAAATGACACAATTTCAATCTTGTCATAGTCGATACCCATTTCAGAGAGATTTTTTGTAACGATTGGTTTTTTCTTTGATGCCATAATTCCTTTTAATGAAGGGTATCGCGGTTCATTCATTCCCATTTGTACAGTGATCACGACAGGATAACTTGACTGGTAAATTGCGTCGCCGCCTTCTCCCTCGCAGGTTACTTTGACGCCGGTTTCTGAAGTTTCGAGTTTTTTCGCCCAGATGATGGCCGGAATATTTTTTTTAGTGGCAAAGATCAGCGGAACCTGACCGTTGTCGGAATCGATGCCTTGACGGCCGCATAAAATAATTTCATAGTTTTGATCGGCAGTGGCTTTTATTAACGCATCTGCTGTTGTCGCCGAGTCAAGCATATGGTAGCTGTCTGTTTTAACGTGAATGGCATCATCAGCTCCCATGGCATAGGCTGTTTTTAAGGAGGCTGTGACGCGTTCCGGTCCAACAGAAATTACCGTGACCTTACCGCCGTTTTTTTCACGAATCCGGATGGCTTCTTCAAGTGCAATTTCATCGTAGGGTGAAATTATCCATTTTATGGAAGATTCGTCTATTTTTCCTCCGGATATTTTCATGTGGGTTTCTGTATCTGGAACCTGCTTAATCAGTACAAGTATATTCATTGAGATCTCCTTTATTTAAGTATTGCTTAATTCAAAAAATGTATAACAGCTTTTCATTTGGGAATGACCCTATCAAGAGATTTTTTAGAGGCTGTCTTAAAAACGAAAAGCCGAGTTTGCATTGCTAAAGCAATGCAAACTCGGCTTTTCTGGAAAGTATGTGAGGGGGGCAGCCGGTAACGCGGGTTAAACCCGCTTACTGGCTGCGGGGGGCAGACTTGCCCCGCATCGTGCGGGAGCCTGCCTATAGGCCATCGTGGCCATTAGCAGACCTGCCCCGCATCGTGCGGGAGCCTGCCTTTAGGCCATCGTGGCCATTAGCAGACTTGCCCCGCATTTAAAGCATGTTTGGATTAGAAATCCATTCCACCCATACCGCCCATTCCGCCCATACCACCCATTCCGCCTGGTGGCATCATGGGTCCGTCGCCTTTTTTCTCCGGTTTGTCGGTGATGATACATTCTGTGGTGAGTATCAAGCCGGCAATTGACGCGGCATTTTGAAGCGCGGTACGAACAACTTTGGCAGGATCGATGATTCCAGCTTCGATCATGTCTTCCCACTCAAGGTTGTATGCGTTAAAGCCAATGTTGCCTTTTTCGTCTTTAGCTCGCTGAACAATCAACGAACCCTCAAGTCCCGAGTTTTGGGCAATGATTCTCGTTGGTTCTTCCATCGCTCGCAAGATGATGTTTCGACCAGTGTCTTGATCTCCGGTTAATTTGAGAGCTTTTACATCAGCGATGCATTTTAAAAGGGTCAATCCGCCTCCGGGCACAATACCTTCGTCAACCGCTGATCTTGTAGCTGAAAGAGCATCTTCCACGCGGGCTTTTTTCTCTTTCATGGCAACTTCTGTAGCTGCGCCAACGTTGATTACAGCAACTCCGCCAGCTAATTTTGCCAGTCGTTCCTGTAATTTTTCGCGGTCATAATCAGAAGTGGTGTCTTCAATTTGTTTTTTAATTTGCTTGATTCTACCCTGGATGTCGGCTTCTTTTCCGGCGCCTTTGATGATGGTTGTGTTTTCTTTGTCGATCACAACTTTTTCTGCTGTTCCCAGCATATCAAGTGTTGCGTTTTCAAGTTTTAAGCCGAGGTCTTCAGATATTACCTGACCTCCGGTTAAAATCGCGATGTCTTCTAGCATAGCTTTTCTTCTGTCGCCAAAACCAGGAGCTTTCACGGCCACGCACGAAATTGCTTTTCTAAGTGTGTTATAAACAACTGTTGCAAGAGCTTCGCCTTCGAGGTCTTCAGCAATGATGATTAACGGTTTACCGGCCTGGGCAACCAGGTTTAAAATTGGCGCTAGATCCTTTACAGAGCTGATCTTTTTATCATAAATTAATATTTTGCCGTTTTCAAGAGTTGCTGTCATTGAATCGGTGTCTGTAACCATATAAGATGATAAATAACCGCGATCAAATTGCATACCTTCAACAACTTCCATTGAAGTATCGATAGATTTTGCTTCTTCAACCTGGATAACGCCGTCTTTACCGACTTTTTCCATGGCTTCCGCGATCAGTTCGCCGATTTCAGTATCAGAGTTTGCTGAAATGGTGGCCACCTGGGCAATTTGTTTTTTTGAATCTACGGTGATTGCCATAGATGCAATTTTTTTAACAGCCGCTTCAACTGCTTTGTCAAGACCACGTTTTAAGTCCATCGGGTTTGCGCCGGCGGTTACGTTTTTAATACCTTCTTTGGCAATTGCCTGGGCAAGTATTGTCGCTGTTGTGGTTCCGTCTCCGGCAACATCGTTGGTTTTAGTCGCGACTTCTTTAATTAGTTGTGCGCCCATATTTTCAAACGGGTTATCAAGTTCAATTTCTTTTGCGACGGTTACACCGTCTTTTGTGATCGTTGGCGATCCAAATTTTTTATCAATCACTACATTTCGACCACGGGGCCCCAGTGTGACTTTAACTGCATTGGCGAGCTTGTTTACACCGCTCATCAATTCGGCGCGGGCTAATTCATCATATTCTAACATTTTTGCCATAATTAATTTTCTCCTTTGGTAATTTTTTAAACAAGATTAAGCATAAATCAGCTTAAAATTGCGAGAATGTCGGATTCTCTTACAATCAGGTAATCTTTTCCGTTTTCTTTTATTTCTGTTCCGGAATATTTCCCGTACAAAACTTTTTGACCTTTTTGAACTTGCGGCGGAACAATCTTTCCATCGTCAGTTACTTTTCCAGTGCCCACTTCAATTACAGTGCCCTCAAAGGGCTTTTCTTTTGCAGTGTCGGGTATAAAGATACTTCCGATTTTTTCTTCTTTTCCTGTAGCAGGTTCGATTAATATTCTATCTGCCAATGGTTTTATAGCCATATTAAGCACCTCAATTTTAAATAATTCTGGCATAAATATGCCAATACCTGCTATCGAAAGAATCAGCAAGTGTTAGCACTCATACCAGTTGAGTGCCAGTATATGAAAAGTCAGTCACTTCGACAACTTTTTTATATAATTTTACCCCTACGCATTTTACGAAACCGCCACATTGCAGGATCTATATAAAGAGTCTCACCGCTAAGTCGCAAAGAGCGTAAAGGGAAGAAATAAGCCGGCATTCATCGCCTGTGCGCGGTGTGATTATTCAATTGATTTTCCAACCCTCTTTTTCAGCCTTTTTTATAATATCCATGCTGGCATGAGAAACAGAAACAATGTAAATATCTTGTTCAATAATTTCATAGACTATCCGGTAATTATGGTAAATGAGCTCCCGTAAGTTTTCTTCGTCAAACTCTGGAACAACTCAGCCAATTTTCAAATGATGGATTAATTGGCGCGTATGATGAATTAGATTTTCGACAAATTCAATGGCATAAAATGGCGCATCGCGGGCTATAAAATTTGCAATGTCTTCAAGGTCATGTTGTGCTATTTCTGACCAATAGATTTTGCCCATACGCTCATCTTTTTTTCAACCTCTTCTTGCGTTAAAACCCGGCCTTCCCGGATATCCATGCGACCTTTTTCAATTTTCGATTTAAAATATAATTCTGCCATAATATCACAAGTCGAACTATCTTCCGGTAATTTCTCAATCATCTCTATTGCGTCTCTTTTTGAGTTCATGATTTGTAATCTAAACCATCGAACATGAATTGTCAATAATTTAAAACGTGCTTCGCGCGACAACGACACAGCGGTTCTCGGTGAATATTTTAATGCGATTTTTCGTAATGATATTTTCTTTTGCATCCGGCCGCCTTGACTAAATGTAATGTGTATAAATGTGACATAATGGATAAATTATATATATAATCTGTCTGGTTTTTTTTTATTGTCCCTGAGTTGAAAAATCCAACAAAAGATGTCATTTATCCTGGCAGCCAAGCCTGATGACCACAAAATTATGTATAAAATGATTGAAAATCGGGATAAATTGGATAATGTCCGGGAATTAGAGGTTTCTGATGAAAAAGGAAATTTACATATTTATCGCTGGAGCAACGGAGTTAAATTAAACGGAAATCAAAATACCCAAGTAGTAAATTATTTTGAGTACGAATTATTCAATCAGGAGTTAGACAAAATAACCTATAAAAATAGTTGGGTTACAAACATTATTGTAGGCAAGGATAATATCCAAGAATTAGTAAGGGGCGGTAGGGCGCGTTGGAAAATCGAGAACGAAACTTTTAATACCCTCAAAAATCAGGGTTACCACATAGAGCATAATTTCGGGCATGGGAAAATTAATTTATCTAACAATTTCTTTGTCCTTAATTTGCTCGCCTTTTTCATGCACGAAA
>JAOUFY010000097.1 GCA_029857955.1 Spirochaetia bacterium | reverse complement strand
ATTTTTAAGGTGTATTAAAATTAAAAACAAATCTCAAACATGGGAACCAGGAGCAAAACAAGTACCCGAATCAACATTTTTTTGTATATTGTCATACGCAATAGTGAAATTTATGCAACGACATGCGAATAATCAATATAATTTTTTTTCCCTGATAATATGTAAACATTTAATTGACCTTTTCCTTTTACAGCAATTTCGCCGCGATGTTCAAACTCGAATTTATCTTTTAATAATAAATAAGTATCTGTTGTTACCTGGATTTTCCCTGGTAAGCCATGCATTTCCATTCTCGATGCAAGATTTACCGCGTCGCCCCAAAGATCATAAATAAATTTTTTCGTACCGATAACGCCTGCCGTTACAGGTCCGCTGTTGATTCCAATGCGCAAATCAATAGGAATTCCGATTTCTCTGGATATAATAGCTGATTGTTCCAATATTTCAATGGCAAAATTCATAAGTTTTTCGGCATGGTCGTCACACGGTTCTGGAATTCCCGAGGCTGCCATATAAGCATCTCCGATAGTTTTAATTTTTTCAATTTCGTATTTTACCATGACTTCATCAAATTTTGTAAAATATGTGTTTAACAAACCGACGACTTCCGTTGGCGAAAAACGCGAGGCTATTTGTGTAAATCCGACAATGTCGGCAAATAAAATACTGGTTTCGGCAAATCCATCGGCAATGTTACTATTATTTGCTTTAAGTTTCTCGGCTACGCTTTTGGGAAGTATATTTAACAACAAATTATTGGCTCTTTCATGTTCAATGGCAATTTTATCCCGTGCATCATTCAAGTCGTAAGCAAAAACAAAAACTGATATTGAAACCAGCCCAATGGTTCCAATGGCATTCATCAGTTTTAAATAAAAAATTTGAAAATTTTCAGGGAAAACAGGATATAAAGCATCTGTTAAAAAAAACTCGGTATAAAGAAAACAAAATGTACATATAAAAGCAAAAAATATAAAATATTTATAGTCCGACCGCGTATTAAACATCAATAAGCAAAGCGGCGGGAACGCTATGGTAAAAAAATGAACTCCCGAATTATGCCCAAAAAACAAAACCGGATAAACAAAGGCTTCAAGAAGACCAATGAGCGTCAAGGTTATGGCCGCAGCAATGCGCCATCGCCTCAAGGTAAAGGTAAACATAATTAAAAACAAACACGAACCAAATAACTCAAGCAAAGATGTTTTATAATAGGATTCCCCAAGAAAAAATTGAAGAATTCCAAAACCAATTACGTATCCAAACGTTATTACAAATCCGGCAATAGCTATTACATTTACCAGTTTAATTGTCTGGTCTTCATGGGTTTCTCCTGTGACGCCAAGGTTAATAATTTTTTTTAGCATATATTGTACTTTTATTTCATGAATTAAAATGTCAATAGAAAAAATAATTTACAAAACAATAAAATAAAAAAGACTATAATATATAAATAAATATAAATTTACAAGGCGTCGCTGTTTAAGAAAACTAAATTAATAAAGGAATTACAAATATGAAAATTTCGCTAATTCAACCGGTTCATTCAGATTTTGTGGTAATGAAGACAGGGGATAAAAGCAAAATTTTTAAACCTGCTCAATTAACCATGCCATATATTGCGGCATGTACTCCCGAGAAACATGAAGTTGAAATTCATGATGAAATTGTCAAACCTCTGGATATCAGCAAAATAAACGGTGAAGTTGTCGGCATAACCGCCGTTACTCCGTTTGTTCACAGGGCATATTCTCTTGCCAAAGAATTGAGAAAAAAAGGGCAAACGGTTGTTCTGGGCGGCCCGCATGCTTCCTCTGTACCGGATGAGGCGGCTCAACATGTTGATGCTGTTGTGGTCGGAGAAGGGGATTTTCTGTGGAAAGATGTACTAAGCGATTTTGAAAAAAGAAAATTAAAAAAAATTTACCGTAATGAAAAAGAAGTACCCCTGAATAATCTGCCGATGCCTCGTTGGGATTTATTGGACGAAAAAAGATATTATATACCGCAGGTTGTACAGGCAAGCAGGGGTTGTCCGCATAGTTGTGATTTTTGTGCTTTAAGTCTGGTTTATCCTGGTTACCGGTGTCGTCCTGTAGATGATGTCGTTGCGGAAGTATCCAGGATTCCCTTTAAACAATTTGTATTCTGGGACGATAATATTTGCGGTAACAAAACCTGGGCAAGAGAGTTATTTGTAAAATTAAAACCATTGAAAAAACACTGGTATGGACAATCCACAATAAATATTGCAAAGGATAAAAATCTCGTTAAACTGGCAGCTGCAAGCGGCTGCAAAGGGTTGTTTGTCGGGTTGGAAAGTTTTAATGAAAATAGTCTCAAGGGTGCGAACAAGGGATTTAACAAAGCGCAGGAATATAAAAATCTTGTAAAAATTTTAAATGGTCATGGGATTGGAGTCATGGCAGGTTTAATGTTTGGCTTTGATACCGACGATCAAAGTACTTTTGATAATACTCTCAGGCAATGTATTGATATTGGATTGTCTGCAATTTCTTGTAGCATCGTTGTTCCTTATCCCGGGACGGGTCTGTTTCAAAGACTAACTGATGAAAATAGGCTTTATACAACAGACTGGTCAAAGTATACTTCAGATGATGTTGTGTTTCGCCATGAAAACTTGTCGGATATGGACATTAAAAACGGTTATCAGTATGTTGGCGCAAATTTTTTTAAATTTGGGTCTATCTTTAAAAGATGGATAAAATCTGGATTTTTAAGCCCTAAACCATATTGGGGGCTGAATTATGCCAATAATATTTATTTTAAAAGGCTGGCCGAAATATC
Source organism: Spirochaetia bacterium (assembly GCA_029857955.1). Classification (GTDB taxonomy): domain Bacteria; phylum Spirochaetota; class Leptospiria; order Turneriellales; family JAOUFE01; genus JAOUFE01. Next base: position 2,862 of record JAOUFY010000097.1, on the reverse strand, counting down.
TTCTGGAAAATCAAATATTAAATAGAGCAGCGGATATTTTCTGGAATGGGTTTAGTTCATCAGGCCATAAACAAGAGCTGCAATTCCGAAGGGAAGCCCTGTTATAAATGCAATATAAATCTGATTTGAATAGCGTTGTATTTCTGGCTTTTTTCCCTTCTCAATGTTTTTTTTTCTCATTACGACAGGGTATACGCACCAGACATTGACCGCAACAGGAATTAACCCCAGTATGACTTTTATTATAATTCTTTGATCAATAACATTTATAAGCGATATCATTACAATGCCCGTTAATAAAACAATGCTGAATACTGGAATTTCAACAAATATGTCTATGTAATAATGCCATTTACCTAAAACATGAATTTGTTTGTCTTTGGCCGCGCGCCATTCAATTACAGCCTCAACGGCAACAACGCCAAGCCAGCATCCAACGAAAAATATATGTATAAAATGAACTATATTCATATATATTATCCAGGCCACTATACAGGCCTGAATAATATTGTAAATGCTAATTTATTTTTTAGCAAATTCAAAATGCAACTGCAACTGCCTTTACAATGAAAAATTAATCTGTAGACTCTTTGGCTTCAATAGCAAGTTCTGAGACCATGTTTTGAAGATCGTCTACATGCTCTGCCAGTTTTTGCGAAGCCAGCGCAAGTTCTTCTGAAGATGTTGCCGATGATTGCGTTACATGATTTAAATGCAACATCACCTCGTTAATTTGAGTAATCCCGAGGGCTTGCTTCTGGGCAGAGTGTGCAATTGTTTCAACCAAGTTAGATGTTTTTGTAATGGATGAAACAATAGAAGATAGAACATTTTCAGCTCGAGCGGATACTTCTGAACTGTTGCTGGCAAGTTCTCCAATTTCTTGGGCAGCCAACTGACTGCTCTCTGCAAGTTTTCTAACTTCTGCCGCCACAACCGAAAAGCCAGCCCCTTGCTTGCCCGCTCTAGCGGCTTCAATAGCAGCATTTAAGGCTAGCAAATTGGTCTGATATGCAATTTCGTCAATCATTTTGATTTTTTCGGTAATAGCATTCATGGTTTCAATCATTTCTTTCATGGCGCTACTACCTTCCTTTGCCATTTTTGAGGAATCCGAAGCTAGTAAATTTGTGGACTGGGCATTTTCAGCACTTATTTTAATGGATTCCAACAGTTCATTCACAGAAGACTCCATACCGGAATCATGATTCCCTGAAGATGAAATTGCGTTTAATTCGTTTGCCGAAGAGTTAACCATCATGGAAATTTGATGAATTTCACGTGTGGTGTTTTGAACTTTTTGTAATATTTCACCTTGCGTGTTACTCATTGTGGCATTTTCTTGTAAAAGATGTTCTATATTTATCAGTTCATTTTTATTTTTAACCGCCATCAGCACAAGGATAAACGATTCAAAAACAACAAATGCGGCATGAATAAATACAATGCTAAATCCGCTTCTTGACTCAAAAACATATACTGGATATTTGTATGATTGTAAAAGATCAAATGATAAATGGTGTACTGCAATTACCCCTGCCGCCACAATTATAGGCAACCAGTCGCGGTAAAAAAGCATAAAGGCCAATAAAACAAATACAAAGAAATGCACCTCAATATATCCGTGCGCTTGATGAATCATCAAACCTGTTAATACCATGAAGCCCGTACCAAAAACCGACCCACTCAATCTCGATGCCGGCATTATGTAAGAAATTAATATAGGAATAACAACGGCAGGAATACCGATAATCACAGTAAGTGACAGTGTACCATACATAAAAGATAGACCAAATGAAACCATCAACAAAAAAACACTCACAAAGCGCATGATTAAATCACCCTGTTTTCTAAGATTTTTTAGTAAGCTGCTTTCAGTATTATTTTCCATACCAAACCTCATGATAATCGGCATTGATTGTATCTGTTAACCATTGGGGCAAAAACACCCAAAGTCAGACAAATTTATTATCGGTAATAAAATATTTTGAGACATGTTGTCTATTATTTTATCAATATAATTATCCTTTCCTGTTCCACAATAATAGTCTGACGAATAAGGACCATAGTATATCAATTTTCCAGAATTGTTTACAATAGCCACCGATGGAGTCGCTGGAATTGAGTCCCAAATTTTGTCTTTGGAATAGGTATATAGTACTCTGTTGAAAATGAAACTGTATTTGTTACTGGACTCTTTTGGAATCAATACAAAATCAATATCAGATTTGGCAAATCGCGACAATACTGACTTAATGTGCATTAGCGCATAACGTGAGCAGATGCAGTCATCATTTAAAAAATTGTACACCGTAAATTTAAAGCGATGAGTCGAGAGAAAACCCTGTTTTATATAATCGGTTTTTAGAAAAGAGGTTAATCTTGACTCATCAAAGTTACCATTTTTAATGAATAAAGTATAATTTTTATATTGCATGGTCCAAAAGGCCCAGATTGTAAACATTATCCATGTTGCAATAATCAAAGATGAGATAACTTTTCTTCGGTGTTTTTTTTCAAATATAAAAGACAAGTTAGACATATTTTGTTTAAAATAACATCTCCTCAAATAATACATTTATAGTGACCATGAGTTGCAAGGTGAAAAAATACTCTAAAAAAAGCCTATTCAGTGGATTAGCATGATCTTTAATTTATTTTTTATACAATTATCAGCCGCCTTTAAATATCAATGTTGCCGATCCCGCTTTAAAACACGAATACCCAAGGCTAAATCATGGAAACTATTTTGTCCAGTGATCAATAAAAAGTTCACTGAAAATTGTATTATTCCAGGGTCAAACAAATTTCGGATATTTTTAATACCGCTTTTTGCGAACAAAGTCCGCAAAAATGCCGCTA
>JAOUFY010000040.1 GCA_029857955.1 Spirochaetia bacterium | reverse complement strand
TTTAAGGTTAAATTTAAAGTACCGCCGGTAAGAGTTACCGGTTCTGAAAAATTCACCGTTACATTTATCACGGAGCCTGCTCCATAAGAGCCACTTAACGTAGTTGAACTAAACGAAGTGATCGTTGGAGCCGTGGTATCTATCACAATGATCTTCGTAGGTGATAGAGTCGTAGCAGGCATTGCCAAGTTAGCATTGTTTAATGCCGCATCTTGCAATGTGCCCGCTGACAAAGCCACTGCCGTTATATCCAAAGCGGCAGCTGTTTGCCCTGAACCCAAAATACCTACCGTATATGTCGCGCTGGCTGTTGTTGCTGCAGCGATGGCGGCAATGCTAACGACGGTACTTACCCCATTATTTAAGGTTAAATTTAAAGTACCGCCGGCAAGAGTTACCGGTTCTGAAAAATTCACCGTTATATTTACAGCAGCTCCTGCTCCATAAGAGCCACTTAACGTAGTTGAGCTAAACGAAGTGATTGTTGGAGCAGTGGTATCTACCAAAACCAACAAAGTACTGCCAACTGCATTTAACAACATGTTGGCGTTGTTTGTAGCCGCATCCAGTACAGTCGTTGTATTTAGTGTAATTGCACCGACTGCAATTCCATTATTGTCATTGTCGCCGGCTGCCACCGTATAACGATAAGTAATGCTTGTTGCCGTTGTTGACAGCTGGGTGGCTGTTTTAGCTGTTACGCCAATGGTTAAGCCAAGAGTACTTGTGGCATTTGTTACTGTGATGTTTTCACTAAAGTTGACGATAAAATCAAGATTTGTACCTGCTTTATATGAACCATTGGCCGGTACCGTTACACTGGTTACAGTGGGAACTGTTCTATCAGAAGTGATGACAAACTGTGTTGCGGCTGTATTGGCGGAAAGAGCGGCATCGGATGCAACACCTGCCGCTATATCAACCTTGACAAGACCATCAACAGTTGGGGTTACATTAAATGTATACGTTGTTCCAGATACGGCTACAAAAGAAGCAGCTGTTCCATTGGTTACCGTAATGCCGCCAAGTACAAAGCCGGTGACGGACGTACTAAACGTTGCCGTCATGGGAATCGCAGCTAAATTGGTTGGGTTGGTTGCTGCAGATGTAATGGTTACAGAAGGCGGTAGAGATATCGTTACCTGAGATCCATTGGTAGTTGAAATTACCGTATTTCCAGGTTTACCCGCAATATTACTGAAGCCGCTGATATTAAAAGCAACAACTCCCTTAAAATGAAGAGGCGATACTAGAATTGAGGCAGTGTAGCTCGTTGAACTAATGGTATTTACGGTTGCAGACTTCCCCGCAATCATCACAGTTGGTGCATTTATGGCCTCTGAGGCAGTTATACTCAAAGTAACGGTATCATTTAGATTTGCAATTGCAGGATTTATATTGTTTGATGCAATCGTTACGGATGTTAACGTTGGCGCAGCAACGCAATCCATAACGCAGGATGAGGCTGTTTCGCCATCGTTACAAATACCATCGCCGCAAGTGGTGGCACTGTTTAATTTATCCAGACGTGCGCGTGAGTTACAATTAAAATTTAAAAGTGTAACTAAAAGCAAAAACGTTGAAAATATAAATATTTTTTTTGCCAAACTTCTTACCATTGTATACTCCATATATAAATAAATCGATAAAATTACAACAAAATTATCAATAAAATATAAATATTTTACTAAAATCGAGGTTATCTGCCTTCACTTTTATAAGTATATGGAACAAAATACCGCTTTAAAATAGAATCTATCTTGTATTATTTTATTTTTAATTCAGCCTCCCACATATCGTGCAAATTGCATTTACTCACTACAAACAGTTTCCCGTGATATCCCAATGGAACCTCAAACGTTGCTTCTGCTAATTGTGATCTGCCTAAAGCTTTTTTAGCAAGTTCTTTGTGATTTTTGTCGGTCAATAAAATTACCTCAATGTAATGACCTGGATTTGGTGTCACCGGTACACTGACCTTGACTTGAGACAGACCTTCGTCATATTCAATTACAGGAATATGGGTTTCTTTCTGGGCATCCCATTTTCCGGGTGTTTCTTTAGAATAAAATTTAGGTTCCTGATCCGAGTTTTTGGAACAAGACGCGGCAAGAATTACAGTAATAAAAATAAAGTATTTTATAAAATTTTTCATATCCCCTCATATAAATGACAATCACAATCATCAATCTTTTTTTATCCTTCCTGATTTGATTTATAAAAACAAAATATATGCTCTTTATATTGCACTATTTTTAGTACAGAACCGTTTTAACCGATTATAGTATATATATGGCACGTATGTTACTTATATTTAGTTTATCTTTCTTCCCCTTCATCTCATGTAAATTAAATACGGTTATCCCAAATTGTAACCCGGAAGACGGCAGATTTGTTAACGGACGTCATTACGTTTCAGGTAATATGCTGACTGAAGATCAAACATGGGATTATCTCAGTATTCAAAAAAACTACAATCGACGCGCGCGGCTTTATCCTGATACGTCGTGTATACCAATTGCTCCGGAACCAAGTTTTGAAGAAACTTTGAGAGATACAACGGAAGCCATCGATCTACAGGGACGCTGAATAAAAGTATTAAACTGCTCCAACGCTTAAAACTTTACGAATGATTTTTTTCTGGTTAAGCGTATCTTTCTTTGCATAAAAATTCAACCATCGCACAAGACCGTTTAAGTTATCCCTGTAAATCAACAGTATTTGAATTTTTTGAATTTCGTCTTCTACTGCCTTTAGAGAAATTTCTTCTTTTTCCCCTCTTGAATTTTTATAGATAACCTGAAGATCACTGGCGTTTTGATCAGAAGGGTTTTTATTTATAAATTCCCTAATTTCATGAAAATTTCCCATGTCATTTGACTGATCATAAATAAATGTAACTTCCGATATATTTTCTCCTTCTAATTTTATTTTTGCTTTTTCAATATATACATAGTGGTTTCTACTTCCAGGAATTAATTTACCGCCCATATCTGTTACGATCTCATTCTTGTTGTCCAGTTGCAATTTTTTAATCAATTCAGGTAACTTCTTATGTAATTCCTGTATATCTTCTTCAATACTTTTTTTAGAAACAGGCGCACGGTTGATCTCGACTCCTTGATTGAAATTTTGAGAATACAAGTTTAAATATGAAAACCATATAACGCTTGCTAACAACCATCCTGTAATTTTTTTAATATTATCCATTTTCTACCTCACACAATATTTAATTAATATTATCGACATGACATGTCAACTAACCAAAATATTATACCCTGAAAAATTTCATGCTCTCATCTTACGTCCTTTTATTAAAAGGGGAAAAGTCTTTCCCCTGATGCCGGTACATGGTACCTGCATACCCCATACGTTTTTTACCACTATATGCTTGATGAGTTGAATAAAAATCAAAATCCTGTTTATGAATTATTTTTATGAAGTTATTTCCAAACATCTGGTTATTTACAGGATTTTTTATTTCCATCAATGTCTTTTCAGGCTGGATTTTGGCAAATGCAACAAAAATATCCTCTATTGTTTTAAGTCAGACTTCACAACAAGAAACTGAGGCAAAACCAGCCAATAACTCTTCACAACAAAATGCAGATACTCCCGCAAACAACATTGAAACTGACGATTTTATTCCTGAGCTTGACTTACCCGATCCTATGGAGTTACCCGCAATTGCTAAAAATGAAAAAAAACCGCCAGATGTAAATGTTAAAATTTACGGCGGAAACGACCTTAGTTTTAAATTCGGTCAGGCTTTTTATACCACAGAAAAAGACCGCTTAAACAGTACAAGTTTACCCACAACCCCGGCATTTTCAAACGGTCTTGTTCCTGATATGGATCTTAAATTTAATATGACGGGCAATGTCGGCAACCAGTTAAACATGAATGTTGATTTTGATCAAAAAGAACTGCTAAGCAATAACCAAATCAATGTATCATTTACTCCGGAAGATAAAAAAGCTTTTTTAAAAAAACTGGAAATCGGAAATTTAGACTTTGATTTTGGTAAATCAAAACTGATTCTGTATCAAAGAGATTCGATAAAAGCCCTGGGAATGAATGCAACATTTCAATACGGAGATTTTAAATTTAGCGCGATAGGCGCAATCAGCGAAAGTCAGCGCGAGACAGAAATTTTTGAAGGAACAAGAAAGCACAGGGTAACGTATATTGATGATTACCGGTATCAGGCGCGAAAATACTATCAGCTTGAACCTTTTTTATATTACGATTCCAAAAATTCCAGACCCGTAACCATCTCTGTTTCTGATTATGACAGATTAAATCCTAATTCATTAAATGTCTTTACTTCAAAAAATCCAACTGTAAATACACCAGCTGTAAATATTGATTCAGGTTCCATTGAAATTTTTATGGATTCCGGCGATGGTAAAACAAACATTCAGCTAAACGCTCAACCAAAATATATAAACGGTAATTTTACAGGAAATTACTCCCGCCTTCGCGAAGGTAAAGATTTTACAATTTTATATAAAACAGGACGAATTATATTTATACGGCAACTGCCTCAAATGTCGCGAGTATTCGTGCGTTATACGCGCAACAACGGTTCAACTTTCAGTACAGATCCATCATCAAGAATTAGCGACGGAAAAATTGAAACATTTATCAAATATGGAACTTCCATGAATGAAGATGCAAAAAAAGATGGTGTACTTTCATTTAACGGCTTCGATGATGTTGAAATCATTCGCGACGGGGTCGTTAATCTTGATGCCTACGAGGTTCGAGGCGTATATGATTTACAGGCAATCGACATCGATCAGTTCGGCTTTTCTCTTGAGCTTTATTCGCCGATGTATAAGGAAATACCATCATTAAGCTCTCTTGGATATTATAAAATAGATTATCGAAACGGAACTCTTGAATTTTCTGCACGAGAACCATTCAGAAAGCTAGACAACAATGGCATTCTATATTATAGCGACAAAGACCTTTCAAATATTTATTCTGAAGTTCAGCCCTCAAGCGTATATGAAAATTCAATTGTAAAATTAAAAGCAGAGTACACCGCATCTCAAAGGAGTTATCAGCTAAAGCACATGAACATTGTACCTGCTTCCGAGAAAGTTTTGTTTAACGGAATTGAAGTAGATCGTTCAAAATATTACATCGACTATCAAACCGGATATTTTTTGTTTACAAACCAAAATGATCCTCCTATAAATAATTCAAGTAAAATTGAAATACATTACAGTTATACTCCTTTTGGGCAACTGAAAGAAAGTTACTTTGTCGGCTCACGTATCGAATATCAGCCTTTAAAAGAAATTAAAGTCGGCACAGCCGCTTACTATAACGGAGATTTTCAGCCTCTTTCAATTGAATATGTCGGTCATGAACCGCGAGGACTGTTTATTACAGGCGCGGATCTTGATTTAAATGTCGATGAAAACTCAATGACATCAATTATTAATAAAATGTTTCAAACAAAGTACGAAAAAGTACCGGTAAACTTTACTTCTTATGGCGAATATGCTCACAGTTTTTACAACATGAATACAATGGGATTTGCCTTGATCGATAACATGGAGTCATCTCAAGAAAGTATGGATATCAACTTAAATGCCGCCGACTGGACATTATCTTCTATACCTCCTTCTCTTGTGGGAGTAAACCAGTGCAACAGAGCGCCGCTTTACTATCGTTATTATTATGATCCGCAGCATTTTGAATATGGCTTATTGCCAAATACCTCAAACCCAACGGCATCTCCAGCATACGACGTTCTTGCAGGCCCCTACAACATATCTTACGGCCATCTTTCCATGCAGCAACTGGTTCTTCAAAATAATCCACTGGGAACACAGCAAAAATCTCTGGCGCTTGATTTTAATTTTTCTCTGGCGCCAAATAATACTACCCCATTTATAGGTATTCAAAATAAAGTTAACTCTACGGTTACAGATTTCTCAACTTTTTCACAGGTTGAATTTTATGCAAAACTTGATAATCTGTCAGGGGTCGACTCAGGCGTGGCCTTATACCTTGATATTGGTTCTGTAAACGAAGATGCTGATGGTAACAATAAATTATCTACAGAAGATATCGGGCTTGATCATATAGACGGGGATACAAATGGTAATAACATTCAAGATGCCGGAGAACACTGGGACATTGGCGAAAGAAATCATGTTCTTGATTTTGACAGGTATACCGTTGCTACGGAAGATATTGGATATCCCTTTATCCCTGCGAGTTGCCCGTCAGCAGCCACAAGGGTGGGAGCCGGTCCAGATATCAGGGGGTATCCCGCTACAATCGGTAATGGAGTTTTAAACTCAGTAGATTTAAACGATAATGGACAGTTAGATGTTATAGATAATGTTATAAATATAGATCCCGCAAATCCTGCTCTTCAGTTTGAATCCGGTTCGAATGTTCTTCTTCCTGGAAACTGGCAGCACTTTAAAATTTTTATAAATCCTGAACTAATGACCCAGCGGGAAAAACTTTTATTTCGCAATATTGAAAGTATACGTGTTTATGCCGTACCTGTCGGCGCCAGCAGACTTGGAAGCGGAAAAATATTTATCGATCAAATTCGTTTTTCAGGTTCTCAATGGAAAAGAAAAAAGAAAAAATTGACAGCAGGCTCCGAAACCTTGCTGACAAATCAGACCATTTTCAAGGTAACCAATATCGATAACTTCAACACTAAAGATGAATATGAAAATGAATCTTTTTTATTAAAAAAGAGAGATGAATATGAAAAACTATATGGGAAAAAAACAAATAATGAAATCTATACTATTAAAGAAGGTTCTCTTAAACTGGAATACAACCTGCCATCAACTCATGATTATGTAACTGTTGAAAAAATATTTACAGAACCAATGGATATCAGTTATTATAAAAAAATTAACATCTGGGTAAACCATCGACAATTTTCTTCATCGGGAGGGAGTATTTTTTTTAGAATAGGGAATGATGATACCAACTACATTGAATTTATCAAACCAATTGATAAAACCGGCTGGCAGAAATATGAGTTAACCCTGAATCAACCAGGTGCCAGAAGCGGAAAACCGGAAATGAATAAAACAAGATTTATTTCTATTGGTATTCAAAACAGTTCTCCTAACGTCGCAAGAAACGGTATCAGTTGGGTTGATGATATTTTTGTTTCTGATGTCATCATTAAATCTGATTATGCCTATACTTATGGCGCTGGAGTCATCGTTACAAAACCTCTTTTTGTCACCGAAAAAGGAACTCCTCTGTTTTCTGATCTATCCGCCAACTATTATAGACTTTATCGTAATTACGACTTTCAAAGTATTGCAGCAACCGGCCCGGCATTTATGGAAGATCATAATAATTTTAACATTAAAACCAAAGCTGTTCCATTCTGGATTACCAGTTATAGTCTGGATGATTATAAATCAGATACAAGCCGTTTATACAACATCACAGAAAATTACAGACAGGGTCTTTATTTACATACTCAACATCGAACTCAAAATGAATTTTTTAACAACATGGAATACGTTCCACACGTTGCCGTTGGCTTAAGCTACAACACTGATCAAACCCTGTACGAAGGTACAAATGTAAACTCTGATACTGTTAAAAAAGTTTCTGTCAATAACAGTTATCAACCTGACATTAGAATTACCCATAAGATACCAACTTTTATTAAAGTTGTAAATATAGATTATAAGTTATATGCAGCAAGTACGTTTTACAATAAAGAAACAAATGAAAAAATCCAGACCGTAAATAAGACAATCATTGACAATAAAATTACAGAAAAAGATCAATGGCAGCAAAGCAATGAATCCATTCATTTATCAATTGCAAATTTAAATATCTTAACCTCGCATATTCATAACCAGGCATTGCTGCTTCAAAAAAATACAGGTGATTATGCAGTGTCCCGCCCAATAAATGGAAAATATTATTTTCCATTTATTAATCCGCCTACCGATTATCGAATTCAACAAAGAAACAACGGACTCTATTTCGAAACCGAATATACCGAACTTTGGAAATTTTCCCCTAAAGCATCATGGGAAGTCAAATACTACGAAGACAGTTTTCGAGACAACCCTGAAAGATTATATTTTGAAAATTTTCAACGGCTTAAAAACTCAAACACGTTGACTGCGTTTAGTCTGGCGATACCTCTCGTTATTCGTGGTTCAAAAAAGAAAGAAGTAATTGATAATTCCGGCGAAAGTTTAAAACAGACTGAAAGTTTTTCAAACTCTGACAATTCATTGTATTACGACATGGGTAGCAACATAACCCTGGGTTTTCGGCGCGAGCTAAAGCTTCAGGAATTTTCAGTACCGTTTACCGCAAAAAGTTCAATTGAAAATGATCAACTTGGAATAAGCAGAGTATATCCAAAATTAAGTTCAACAACATTTAATCTGGCAAATTATCCCTTTTGGTATTTTTTTTCAAGCCCGCCCGGCACTGGAGTTAACTTTTACAACGGGCGGCAATTTATTAACAAAGAAAATCTATCCATCGAACCTGACTACAGTACAGGATTTGCAAGCCAATATGACAATGCATTACAGCTAATGGAACTTGCTTCTCTAAACAGTCGCTGGCCGTTAAATACTTCATTAACCATCACCACAGACAGCAAACTCTCGCAGGAAGCTTCACGAAATGCCATCCATGCAGCAGTGATACAGGAAGGTGATTTTAATAACAATGTACAATTTATTTTTAACCTTATGAATATTTTAAATTTTGGTTACTGGAAAAATAAAAGTAATAATTCTATTTTAATTTTAGCTCTTGGGCATGATACCCGAATGTACATTGTTTCAAACATTGAAGAAAATGTCATTAAACCCGACATTAATTTGCAATTTAAATGGCTGTCGTTACCAAGAAATGTATTAAGCGGAATTTCCATTCGCAGCGGATTTGGGATACATTCCTTTGCAAAACATCAGTATTTAACTGCTTACGGTATTGACCCGACTTTACAAAACGAAGTATTTGGTATGGAAGAACTTTATTCTGTACAAAATCTAATAAATTATAATGTGTCCTTGGAATGGTTTACTGAAATCGCAGGGTTAAAGCATGCACTTGAAAACTTTATACGATCAAAAATTGAGCACAACCCCCGATATTCCATGACACTCGCTGCGGATATTAACCGGCATAAAGTTTATTATTTTAACAAGATAAGAAATGATTTAATCGATGAGTTCTCGATAAAAAATTCTTTAGACATCAATGTTCATCAAAATGTCACGGGAATCATTGACTTTTTAATGGTATACGATATTCACAGACATCCCGACGACAATCATATCATCCAGGAAATATTCGCCATGCAGGGAGGAATCTCGTTGAAAATACTCTTTTAGCGCCGTTACCCGCCAGCTAAAGAAACACAGGATTTTCTGTAAAAATTATCCGACAAGACCCTTTTCAAGCATGGAAATCAAGCGATTTGCTTTTCTGGAAATTTCATCTTCCGATGGCTGCAAAGATTTTCCCCTGCACAATTCAATTTCATCCATTAAATTCATCGCAAGAAGTATCAACAGATGAACATCATCGGGTTTTTTACTTAAATTTTTCTTGATCTGCAAAAGACGTTCGTCTATTTTTTCAGCAAGTTCTTTAATGTATTCCGAATCAAGATCTCCGGTTAAAACATATTCTCTATTTAAGATATTAACTTTTGTCTGGTATCCCATGAATTTTAAAATAAAACATTAAAAATAAACTTTTTCAAGCTTTTTTCTCTTCATCCTCATCTTCAACAATGAGAAGTTCGTCATCGTCATCATCCTGAAAAACGCCAAGAACATCCTCTTCGCTTTCAGCGTCATCGTGAATAACAAGATCGCTATCGGCGCTTTTTAATGAGATGGAATCAGGATCTGATTCATTTTCAGGATCTTCATCTGTAATGATTACTTCTTCGTCTTCTTCATCTTCCAGCAATACAATTTCATCTTCACCGCTATCATCAATTGTAAATTCATTTGATGAAGTTGATGAATCATCATTTTTTGTTATTTTAGATTCCAAAGGCTCAGGCGGAGCTTCAATAATGACAGGCTCTTTCTCTTCAACTATTGAGGGTGACTCTTTCTTTTTTTTGACAGAAGCTGATTTTCCGGGCTTAACACCATCTAGTTTTGATATAATATCATTTAGTTTTTCTTCAAGTCCAAGTTCTTTATTCTGAAGACGCAGCATCTCTGATTTTGCCGCTTCAAGCTGACTTTTCATTGATTCAGCCAGGGATGTTTTTTCTTCAGCCGTTAATTTTAACTGATCATTTGAGGATTTTATTTTTTCTATTTCGCTTTCAAGTTGATTATTTTCAAGCCTGAGATCCGATATAAGCTCAAGCGCTTTTATAATTCGCCCTTCTAGGTGCTCTAATTGTTCCATTGATATCATAATTTTTTCTCCGTTGTTTCCACTAATTTAAATGTACACTTAAATTTTAAATTGCCATATGTACATTTAAACCAATTATATATTAATTTTATAAGTGTTAATTTACTTTCATCTCAATCTTGTTCAGCGGATTTTCAATCAACTGAGCTTCAGGATCCGGCTTATAACTGAAAAGACTGGCTTTCATGCTTGTATCTGTAATTATATTTGAAAAACTAACATTAATTACATCATCTTTAGTTCTAAATTGTACGTTTTTTAAATTCCCGTCCTCAACTTTAATACTAATCTCATTTAAATTCGCGCCACGGCCTTTAAAGATATATCGGCCATTCTCTTCTTGAACTGAATATCCGCCGTGCAAGAAATAAAACAAGCCACCGCTGTTTTCATCCGTTACGGCCTGACGCGCGCAAATTTTCGTCTCAGAATTATATGTCCATAGATATTTGCCATTTGTAGCAATGACCTTGCCGTCTGAAAGCTGCAGATGCAGCTTATCAGGATATTGATAGTATATTTTACCAACATGCAGCTCGCCGGTACTTGATGAATATGAAATACTCGCCGTAAAATTGGTATTTAGTCCTTTTATACTTTTTTGTATATCATCAATTTCAACAGCATCTCCGGAAGATATGATCAAAATAAAGAATAATAAATAAAGAAATTTAGTCGTTTTTTTATACATGTAAATCTAAGATACATGTTTAGTCTGTAATGGCAATTATTTTTTCATATTAGCTTTAAATAAAGGCTAACTATTTAATCAGCTTAAAAGGGGGCTTTCGATATCACCCAGACCGATCTTCCTCGCCCCCTGCCTGCGACCTGTGTACAGTTCTCCGGCACCCCTTAAGTGTTTGATAAATGGCAAGAGTCTGGGTTTGTTTTAATAGCGGATTAGAACTTGCAATATTGAACACATATTCATTTGTAGTAAATGAATGAAATTGAACGATTATTAAAAGAATTACAAAATATTGAAAACAAAATTATAAAAGAAATTCAAAAAAGCAAAAGCAAGTATTTATATACAATTCTCAGAAAAAAAATTAAATTTGAAAGTGCAACTAAAAAATATCATAAGACTCTTGCTAAAGGCATATTCCGTTATCTGGCAAGCGTAAATCCATTATACATTTTAACTGCCCCTGTTATTTATAGTTTGATCATTCCTGCACTTATTCTTGATTTAAGCGTATACTTCTATCAACTGTTTTGTTTTCCCATATATAAAATTCCAAAAGTAAAACGAGGCGATTACATATTATTTGATCACCAATTTTTAAGTTATCTTAATATTTTTGAAAAATTTCACTGCAGGTATTGCAGTTATTTCAACGGTCTGATCTCCTACGTGCAGGAAGTTGCCGCAAGAACAGAACAGCATTTTTGCCCGATTAAGCATGCTCGAAATATGGTCACCGTTCATTCCCGATATAAGAAATTTATTGACTATGGCGCCGCAAATGAATTTAAAAGTAACCTTTTAAAGGTCAGCAGTGATTTTACAGATATTAAAAATAAATAATTTTTATTTATAACAATAAAATTCCGGAAAGATCTATGGCAAAACCGCAGGCAGTTAAATCTTTGGATGAATATTTTCCAATTAAGTTATCGTAGGCGCCGCCCCTTAAAGGCGAAACACTCATGCCCTCAACATAGCCTTCAAAAATTAAACCCGTGTAGTAGTCAACTTTTCTGACCAGAACCGGCTCCCATATAATTTCAATATTTTCATTATTTAGAACGTTAAACATTTTTAAAGCAGGTTCAACAAGATGCTCAATGTCATGCATAAATGCAAACTGTAGATTATGATTTAATTTTTGCTTTAAATGCGACCAACGGTTTTTCCATTCTGTATATTCAGGGGCGAACAAAAGTAAACTTAACAATTCGTTGGTGATATCCTGGCTCCATCCATTTTCAACAAAAAACGAGCCAAGCGACGGAACATCCCGTGAAAGTATCAATTTTTTTATTTCATGATTGTTTAAATATCTCTCGATATAGTGAAATAATCGAATATCGCCAAGAACAAATTTTACTTTAACCTGCATGATTTGTTTTAAAATTTGATCTGCCAGACGTATTAAATCTGGTATGGCTACTTCTGAGTCCATTCCTAAATTTTCAACGCCCACTTGAAATATTTCTCGAAGCTTGGGGTAGTTTTTTCTGGCATCGCGAAATACAGGCAACATATAAAAAAATTTGTACTCTTTGTTTTTTACATCGTTGTGTTCCAATAAATTGGTAAAGCCTTTGATCACCTGCGCAGTTGCGTCGCTTCGTAAATAAAGATCTTCGCCAAGAGAATCTCGTACTTCAAAGGCGCTGGATTTTTCATATTCTTGAAAAGTTTCCGGAAAATCCAGTGTAGCGGGAATCACCCCTTTGTAATTTTCACTGGTGAGCAATTTTTTTATTTTTTCGGTTTTCATATATAAATCTTCCGTAATGGTTGTATCCAGAAATGGAAATCCATAGGGAGATCTTGTTCTGCGAAATTCACTGTGCATGGTTAATTAATTCTTCCTGTATCGCTTTTAGCGATGCGCCTGGCGCAAATTTATACCCCATTTGATTTAAGCATACCTCGAGTGCGCCAAAAAATACAAGTATATCGCTGTGATCGATCCAACCTAGGGTGCCTACGCGAAAAATTTTTCCTTTTAATTCGCTTTGGCCGCCGGCAATTGTAATATTTTGTTCGTTCTTTAATTTATCGACCAATTTATTTCCGTCAATTCCGGCGGGAACTTTTATTGCAGTTACAGACACTGAGGGACTTTTACTGAAAAGTTCCAAACCTAATGCATGAGTGCCCGCATGAACAAGTTTCATTAACTGCACATTTTTCTTATATAGATTTTGCCAGCCATAATCTTTCATCATGTTCAATGCAATGTACAAACCATTGATTAAGCTGATAGCCGGTGTCCAGGCAGTAGTATTTTTTTTCAACGCGCTGAGTTCTTCGTGAATGTCAAAATAAAATTTAGGAAGTGTCGATGTCTTTGCTCTTTCCCAGGCTTTATCCGAAAGCCATAAAAAAGAAAGCCCCGGCGGCAGCATAAGCGACTTTTGAGAACCGCCAATCACTACATCAAGCTTCCATTTATCACAGGGAATATCTACTACTCCAAGCGAAGTGATGGCATCTACAATCAGTAACGCATTTGTTTTTGAAACAACGGCGGCTATACTCTCGATATCGTTCATTGTAGCTGTAGAAGTCTCGGAATATTCCAGTAAAACCGATTTTATATTTTTATTTTCATCAAGACGTTTTTTTATTTCCCCGGAAGAAACAGATTCTCCATCAGGAATTTTCAAAATATGCGTTGTTAATCCAAAGGCCTTACATATTAAAGCAAGTCTTTCAGAAAATTTTCCGTTTTCAATGACCATCACTTCGTCATTTTGAGAATGAGTATTTACAATGGCAGCTTCCATCGCACCCGTTCCGGAGCTGGCAAACGTAATGACAGGATTTTTTGTATTAAAAAGTTCTTTTAAAAGCACTTGAACGTCAGCAAAAGTTTTTTCAAATTCTGGAGTTCTATGATGTATAATCGGTTTTGCCATCTCCAGCAGTATTTCTGGCGGAATTTGTACCGGACCTGGAGCCAATAAGTATTTTTTTTTCATAGTCTAATCTCTCTTAATATAACATTTCAATATTTATTAAATTCTTAACGTATTCAACCGCCTGATTCAGTACGGCAAGTCGATTCATTCTTATTTTTTCATTTTCATGCATAACCATCACTTTGTCAAAAAAATGATCGATGTCAGGTTTTATTGAGGCAAGATATGAAAAAACGCCTTCGTATTCCTCACGGCTTTTACCGGATAACGCCAATCTCTTTTCGTTAAACTTAAGTATTACTTCATGAAGATTTTTTTCTTCGTTTAATTCAAATATATTTTTAACTACATCTGGAATCAGCGCGGTATTTTTAGTTTGAAAATCTTTTATAATATTGTTCATTCGTTTAAAGCCATCGACAACTTTTATAAACCTTTCGTCGTCTTTAAATCCGCGCAGTACATCAAGTATAAGAAACAATTGCGACATATTTTCATTATCTGTACCAAGCGCTGCATTGATAAATTTACGATCTAAATCTTCTTTTTCAAAAATCGTAGCCATTCTACCTTTAAAAAATTTAACAATTTCTTCCGTTAATGCTGATCTTTTTTTATCTTCCGTAATTTTATAGACATCCTTGATAAATTGCGAGAAAATCTGGCTCAACGGTAAATCAATTTTATTTTGAATGAGCATGTCTATTATGTACAAAGTCTGTCTTCGTAAACCAAGCGGATCCTGAGAAGCCGTTGGCTGCTTACCAAGTATGTGACCGGCAATGATATTATCTATTTTATCTGCGATCGAAAGTAATAGCCCCATTTTTGACTCGGGGTGACCGTCTTTTTCATTTCGAGGTAAATAATGTTCTTTTATTGCCGTTGCTATTTCTTTTTCTTCACCGTCCATTTCAGCATAAATTGAACCGATTTCTCCCTGAAGATGATCAAACTCATATACAAGATGCGTCGTTAAATCTGCTTTAATTAAATCACAGGCACGAATTAGTTTATCGCCGTTTACATCTGGAAATATATAAACAGCTAATGATTTAGATATTTCTTTTATACGTTCTTTTTTGTCAAAAATAGTTCCCATGCCTTCATGAAAAACCATTCGTTTAAGATCAATAACCCTTTCAAACAATTTCTTTTTTCGATCTTCGTTAAAAAAATATGAGCCGTCTGAAAGTCTGGCGCGTAAAACTTTTTCATTTCCTTTGCGGATATTCTCCAATGCTTCTGCGTCGTTTGGATTTCCGTTTGCAACGATGAGAAATTCATTCGACAATGTTTCTGAGGCGCCTGAACGAAGCCCAAAGTATTTCTGATGCTCTTCCATTTCAGATAAAATAACAACTGCCGGCATCTTTAAAAATTCATGAGGAAAAGACCCCTTTATCACCACAGGTTTTTCTACAAGAAAATTTACCTCATCAAGCAATTGTTCATTGATTATGACAGAATCATTTCCTGCAACCTCATTTAACATTTTTCTTATTTTTTCAATACGTTCTTCAGGTTTAACGTTTATGCCAGACTTATTCAGGGCATCAATGTATTGTAATGAATTGTTTAAATTTATCTTTTCAGGGCCAAGAATAAAATGTCCTGCGGGTAACTCTGATGATTTAATCATGCTCCAGAATTCGGATTCGAACTTTAAAACTTTAGAACCATACATGGCAACGTATTGAATCAGCGGTCGGGCATAGGTTATGGCGGAAGTTCCCCACCTCATACTTCGCGTAAAGGCCTGGGTTTTTATAAGGTTTTCAAAAATAACTGGTAAAACTTCATGGATGGTTTTACCGCCTGTATTGATTTCCGCTGTGGCATACATCTTTCCATCCCAAAGTTCAAAGCTGACTTCTTCTTCGGAAATACCAGCTTTTTTAGCAAAACCGGTAAGGGCAGGGGTATTTTTTCCGTCTTTTTGACACATTTCCTGAGGAGGACCTTTTATTTTTTTTCGCTCAGAAATTTGATTTGGTTTTAAATTATAAATGACGGCAAATATTCGACGCGAAGTACCGCCGGTTTCAATGCTTGAAAATTCCAGTAAATTTTCTTTTAATTGTTTTAAAAGTTTACCACTCCAGTCAGAAATAGCCCGAATTTGATAAAAAGACGGAATTTCTTCTGTGTATAACTCAAATAAAAAGGCCTCATCTGACATACATCCTCAATACAAAAACAAGATCAGGTGAAAAGCAAATATGTTTTCGTTGGGTTGTCTAAAATATCTATTAGACAGGGAATTAATTCCCTGTCTAATAGATATCAAATGAATTTAATTGGATTTTAACAAAACGTTAATCACGTTAGCGATGGTTTCAGGACGGTCGGTTTGCCCAAATAAATGTCGAACCCTGCCCTCTTTATCGATTAAAAAAGTCGCTGTAGAATGATCAAATAAATAGCCATTACTGTTTCCCGTTAACCGCTTAACAAATAAAACTTTAAATGATTTTACGACTTTTGAAATCTCATCAGGTGTTCCCGTTAAGCCGATCGGATTGTATTTAAAGTATGATAAATATTTCTTTAATTTTTCGGGAGTGTCTCTTTGACCGTCAACAGATACAAAAATTGTTTTTACTTCGTCTGCTGAACTACCCAGTTTTTGATAAGCCGCGCCGAACTTTGCCAGAGTAATCGGGCATACATCCGGACAATTTGTATATCCAAAAAACATCAATACAACTTTGCCTCTAACATCTTTTAAGTTAAACGCTTTTCCGTTTTGATCGGTTAATGTAAAATCAGAGCCGATTGTATCTAAAATCTCAAGCTTGGGTTGTTCATGTTTGCATGAAGATATACCCGCTGCCATCAATAAAAAAATTCCAATGAAACATATACGTATTTTTTTTGTCATCTCATTCAACCTGTTCTTCTATACTTTTTACAGGGCTTGTTAATTTTATTAAACCTGCATTTTCAAAATGTAAATTTAATTGAATTTTTTCGCCTGCTTTAATTTCTCTCTTATTATTAATCAACATGATGTGCATTCCGCCCGGTGTAAAACTCACGCTTTGACCGCCTTTTATCACAACCGAATCCATTGGTTCCATTTTCATTACGCCATTTTCTTCAAACATATTATGAAATTCAACCGTTTCAAAATCATCTGTATCCACAGACAACAATGTATCGTCTTTTTCCATTGTGTTGGTTATGTTCATGTAGCCTGCTGAGACTCTGTTTCCGGGAAGAGATTGTGTAACTCGATCATGATCTATTTTAATGGCGCTATTTTTCTTTTTACAGGTTATAGTTATAAAAAGCGGCGTCAATAAAAGCAAGATCATGCCAAAACGCTTATAATTATGCATCAACATAGGTAACAGCAATCGAACTTGACATCGGTGTGTCAATTTTTTTATGTTATAAAACTACAGCCAAAAGACCACGAAAAAAATTACCCACAGCCTTCTTTACTGCGTCTGTAATTTGATCAATGGTATAACCTGCTCGATTGGTGCCTGGTTCTTTTCGGCGTTGTCAAGAGCCCTGATGATGTTATCGATGATCAGAGTTATGGCAATGAGGAAAATTACGCCTACCTCGAAGAACAAAACCTTCAGGCTTTGTATCCCATATCCGGATTTACCAAGCCTCGCCGGAGGCTAGCGGAATTTGTTCCTCGAAATCTCTCTGCACAGATGGCAAAGCCAGAAGTTTGAACATCAACCGAAACCGGGATCTACTACACCAGTCATAACCTTCGCAAAATATACCAATTTTTGACGCAGGGAAGCTCCCTGTATAAACTAAAATATAAACTAAAACTTTTTCTTAATCCATAGCGAATCAGAAGCATGTCTCTTTTTCAGCTGTAAATGCTCAAACAGGGACAGAGAGCCGGTGTTTGAAGCTACTTCATAATTCACCGTGATGTCCGTGTACTCTGTGTACTCTGTGGTTAAATTTCTTTTGTTTTTAGACAGCTCCAGGCGCGCACATATAAGCATAATCAATGGTTTTTATTTTTTCAATATTTAATTTTTCTGAAATTAGCTCAAATCTTGAAAAACAATATCGAGATTTTTTACCCGAATTCCCGTGATATTTTCTTTCTATCATCCGACTTAAATTGGGCATGATGACCACGATAATGACAGCCTCTAATCTCAGTTCCATTTCTACTGAGCACCCTTGAAATTGTAGATGAAGATCTTTTAAGTTTTGGGCAATCTCCATTTTCCTGGGGTCCTTTTCCCCGCAAGCATGCGATTTCTTCGTGTTCTTCGAGAAATAAATGGTGCTAGACTTTTTTTATCCGTTTTTTAATTTTTCCCTGCAGGGCCGCTCCTTATATTGACTTTCATAAATCAACTTCAGGAAATGGCCCTGTTTCTAACTACATTTTGGCGCATTAGATTAGATTAGATTAAATTGCACTTCGTCATTGAAGCTGCAAGTTTCATCTCTTCCATCTAAGTCAGCGAGCCTCCGTACCTGAAATTTGTATCCACCTTTAAATGAATTTACTCTACAGATTTAGTAATTTGCCGTCACTCCATTAGCGGAAATACCATCAATAGTACCCCCGGTAAGAGTAACGGTCATCGTAAGAAAGTTATCTAACGTTGCAGTTGCACCTTTCACACCCACAGCTGTAATGGTGATCGCTGTACCACCTGTAGGAGTAAAAGTGTATACTCCATCAAGGATAAAGTTATCAGTAATTGGCGGCTTACTTCCCCATGCAGACGACAAAGAAAAAAGGGTATTATATTTCAACGTAGATGCGCTTGAGTAAGCATTGCCACTTGCTGCAACTATACTTAAATTTAAATATTGATGATTTATAGCATTAAAATTATGTATTGTCTTCCCTGCTGATCAGCCGAGAATAAAAAAGTTAAGATTGTCAAAAAAACAATTATCTATTTCGAAATAGAGATGCCGGTATTTGTTTAGAAACTCTAATATGACTGAAATATTTTTTTACTTTACTGTAATCTATTTAATGATGACTGCGATGCAGGTTTACTCTTATCTAATCTCATCTCATCTCATCTCCCGTAATCCGGCATGGTTGCTTTTTTCATTGTTCACTTTGAATCTGGCGCTTTTTTATTCCGGCAGACTTCTGGAATATCCTTCTATCTATCGGATTTACCCGTTTAAGGTGATGTCAATTTTGGTTGGGGGATGATATGGTTTCAGTACAAGATGGGAGAAAAAAAGTATTAAGACAGTTTCTGGAACTGCTTCTTCCTTTCTCCGTTTATTTGTTCCGCTTCCTACTATGCTTTTGCCCACAGAAGAGGAACTCTTCTGGATGCAAAAATCTTTCGAAATGAAAGCCCCGTTAATGATGCCAAACAAGTCCCACTTTTCATTTTCTTTGGATATCTTTTTTTATGATTTACAACATTCAAAGCAGAAATACTGGCCTGATACACATCAAAAAAGTTTTTCAAAACTGGTATCGATGCGATATGTTCGGGGTAGCGGCGGCCGCTTACTGAGTGATTTTCGTTCATTTCGTTCATTCATAATTCAACATTCACACATTGTAGGGAACCCTACCATACTGGCTCACGGCCCGCCCTTCGCGCACCGAAGGTGAGCCGAAGGCCACAGGCTCAGTGACCGGCGACCGTTCCCTGCAATGGATCACGGTCCGGTAGAAACACAACGTACAGAGGAGCTAACGGTCTTAAGGCTGAAGCCCACGCTGCCATCGAGAAAGAAGACGTACCACGCGTTCGCTGTAACAGGAACATACGTAGACGACGACCAGTAAAAGTTGGCGAGAGTTCCCGGAAAAATCGTGTTATTGATCGCTGCCGGAGCCGGCGTAACCGTTGTATCCACAAGGCTGCTTAACTCATTAACATTAGGCAATCTCCATGTTCTGCCTGATAGAGTCAGCGTATTGCAATACGTCAGGGCAGCCGCCCATGTTGCCGATGTCGCTGTTCCTGTACAAGCCGGGCTGGTCAACCCCATGCTGCATTTTTGCCAGACCAGATTGCTTGCGCTATCCAATACCGTGCCATCGCCGCGATCGGTAAAAGACGCGGCTAATAATGGCAAAGCCATTATTAGAATGATGACAGTAAGGAACGGTTGCAACCGTTCCTTACAAAAGAATTGTTGTTTTTTCATGTTTTTCTCCTTTTTTTAAAAATACATTATTATTATGCTGCTTTTGTCATCACAAAATATGGATTATGGTCATCTTCCCGCCAGTTTACAGGGTTATTCCTGATGTAATTTTCAATTTGATGGAATTCATTTAGATTCCGAATAATTCGATCATGATAGGATTTTTGCCAAACCGGATTTCCCTGTTGGCGGCGGGAAATGTTCATTCGTTTTGTTGCCGATGATTTAAATCCGGCAATAAATGATGAAACAGATTTTGGCATACGTTTTGCAATGCCAAAATTCGACCGTAGGGACGCACGGCCGGTCCCTACGGTCGATGATTACAATTGCATGAAACCCAATGCAAAACTATTGTATCTTGCGGATAGTAAAATTACCGGTATCTGTTACAAAGAGACTGACTCCATCTGTAGTTATTCCATTTGGATTAAAAAATCTTGCCGCTAAGCCGGTGCCATCGACGCTACCCGTAAGACCAGCGCTACCAGCCAATGTCGTTACTGCCCCGCTGGAAATGACAACTTTGCGGATAGTAGAATTCAATTTATCTGCAACATAGAGGTTGATTCCATCGGTAGTAATTCCATTTGGTCCCGAAAAACTTGCCGCTGGTCCGGTGCCATCGGCACTACCAGCGGTACCTGCCGTGCCAACCAATGTCGTTACCACCCCGCTGGCAATGACTATCTTGCGAAGAGTACCATTGCTATAATCTGTAAGATAGAGATTGGTTCCATCGGTGGTTATGCCGGATGGATTCCAAAATCTTGCCGCTGAACCTGTGCCGTCGGCGCTGCCCGTAAGACCAGCGCTACCGGCCAATGTCGTTACTGCCCCGCTGGAAATGACAACTTTGCGGATAGTTTGGTTACCCATATCCGCAACATAGAGGTTGGTTCCATCGATGGTTATTCCTGTTGGAAAATTAAATCTTGCCGCTGAACCTGTGCCGTCGGCGCTGCCCGTAAGTCCAGCGCTACCAGCTAATGTCGTTACTGCCCCGCTGGCAATGACAACTTTGCGGATAGTTTGGTTAGCCATATCCGCAACATAGAGGTTGGTTCCATCGGTAGTTATTCCCGATGGGTTAGTAAAACTTGCCAAGCAGCCAGTTCCATCTGCACTACCAAAAGCTGAGCTTAAAAAGCAATTACCCGCCAAAGTCGATACTGTGGCAGTGGCAATAGCTGCCTGCCGAAGAGAATTATTACTATAATCTACAATATAGAGATTAGTTCCATCACTGGTTATTCCATCTATATTCCAAAAGCTGGCCGCTAAACCTATTCCATTGGTAGCTCCCATGGTACCCGTCGTGCCAGCAAATGTAGTTACTACTCCGCTTAATTTTAGCTCCTTTGAAATTGAAATGGGCGTTGTGGTACCAGTTCCTTCTAAATATTCATCATAACCCCATGCCTTGCAGGTAATTATATTCATGCCCAATAAAATCAAAAAACACAGCCTGATTAAAATTTTGTTCCCTGTTTTCATCTTATTCTCCTTTTTACAGTAAATAATTCAGCGACAATGTAAGTCCGTAAAAGTACATCGGAGTAGGCAAATCATAATACATAAAACCATTGGCCGACAAACCCAGCGAAAAAGACGGCGCCAGCAGTATCTCTGCGCCAACCTTTACAGCAAAGGCCGGGTTGTAAATAAGTCCCTTTGTCTTATCGATGATGAAAAAATAACCCGCGCCCAGATCGGCGCTAAAAAGCCATTGATGAACCGGCAGCCCATAACCAATGAAAGCCAGCCCGTCAAGGGCGTGAATCGAACCCAGAGTCAATGTCTTTGTCCATATTTCGCCATAATCCAGTTTACCGCCGACGTATAAGCGCGGCATAACCCAGAATCTGCCGTTGAGCGCCAATTGGATTTCGCAGGCGCCACAGAGACCGCTTGCGGCTGCCCCTTTGGATGGTACTTTTATAAAAAATCCGGGCGAAAGGCCAATGGATATCTTTTTATGATCCCAGTTTAAATCGCCGGGATCTTTTACCGACTCTTTTACCGACTCTTTGGCCGAGGCTCTGGTTAAAACCATTTTTTCGCCGGAGTCAGTTTTGGGTTTATCTTTGGCGGATGCCTCCTTAGTTTTTTCTTTTTCTTTAAATTTTTCATGTTTTTCGCTTACCGCGGCCGTCATCTTGATCACGCCAATGATGGTTTTGGCCACTTTATCGGTGGCGGTAAATATGGTGCTGTCTACCTGATTTCGCGTTTCTGGTATGGGTTTTAAGGTTTTGGCCATACCCAGATAAAAGTTGGTATGAAAAATCATGTCGTTGGTATTTTCATCCATCATGTAATTACCGTAAATGATGATATCGGCATTGAGAGCGTCGCTTAAGGCTTGTATTTTTTCAAGCTGCTTTTTCTCTGATTCTGCTGCCAGTTCTTTTTCGCTGAGTTTTTTTTCGGGTTTTTTATCGCCTTTCTCATTTTCAATTTTTTCTTTGAGTAAAATAGCCGTTTCGACATCGCGCACGGCTTTATTGATTTCATTGGCGCCTATTTTGGTATAGGTAAAACTTTTCTGCATCGAGTCGTTGATGGCATCGGTAAGACTTTCTGAAAGATACTGGAAATTTTCCGAGCCGGTTTTATTTTCAATGGGCAAAATAGCCACGCGCGCCAATTCCTGATTTTTACCGGCGATCTTATCATTGTTTGCCGGGGCGGCAGCAATGTACGGGCAAACCACGATCTGCCCTGCTAAAATAAACCAAAATAAATACTTACAAAATGGATTGCCAAAATTAAAATATCTTTTCAAAGAGAGAGACAAAACCAGCACCATAAATATATTTTTCATATTCCCTCCTCAAATTCATTAACTGACGGATTTGTTTTTTACTTTATGGAATCCTGAAACAATTATATAGCCACGACCATCATAGACAATCATTTTTTTAATAAACAGATTAATTTGTCTCACCCCTAGGGGTGATTTTTGCAAAAAAATTGCGATTTTTACCCAAAACATTGCAATGTGCGTACAATTTCTTACAATTATTTATTCGTAGTGCGTCCAGAGGCGGATATCTTTTACAATACGCTCTTTCTCGTAAACCTGGTAAACAATTCGATGCTGAATGTTGATTTTTCGCGAGCATGCTCCATCAAGATCGCCGACCAGTTTTTCATACAGCGATAATTTTTGAAAGGGATTTTCTTTGAGAATGTTTGGAATAAACTAACTGCCAAATCGCAAATTCAATTCTCTCGACCGTTTCGAGATGTCTTCCTCTATACGCCTCAAATTTACGTAAGGGGTAAAGCAGGTACCATGGACCTGCGTAAGGGGCAGACTTGCCCCTTTTTTATTCTTAAAATTAACATGTAAAACAAAAAACCCGGTCGTCAAATGAATGACGCCGGGTCTGTTGCAAACGATAGATAATAACAAGCGCCCGCCGGCGACCTACTCTCCCAGGGAGCGAACCCCCAAGTACCATTGGCGATGCAAGGCTTAACTTCCGTGTTCGGGATGGGAACGGGTGGATCCCTTGCTCCATAGCCGGCAGACATAAATTCCATTTTATGAAATGGAGAAAACTTTTTGTACTATAACGTACGCCAGCGTACGTTACTAATATTTTTGCGGTGTTCAAAGCCGCGTTTTAGAAGAACAATTTAAAAATACCAACCGCCAAGCCGCGAAGTGCGCAAAGTATTCAAATCAAAACATTTTACTATCTTTTTTGAATCCTTCGCGTTCATTGCGTCTTTGCGGTTCAAAATTCTTTAAACCGCTCCGCTATTTGGATAACCAGAACATAATATGGTCAAGTCTCACGACCGATTAGTATTGCTCGGCTGAATGCATTACTGCACTTACACCTACAACCTATCAACCTGGTAATCTCCCAGGGGTCTTTAGCCACTTGCGTGGAGAGAAATCTTATCTTGAGGCAGGCTTCCCGCTTAGATGCTTTCAGCGGTTATCCCTTCCAAACATAGCTACCCGGCTATGCCGCTGGCGCGACAACCGGTACACCAGAGGTTTGTACATC
>JAOUFY010000004.1 GCA_029857955.1 Spirochaetia bacterium | reverse complement strand
AATTTACTTCAAAAAAGTTAAAGAAGACAAAGATCCGGAATCTGAAAACTGGACAGTTGTAAAAGAAGATGTAAGCCCTGATAATTCGGTCAAAATACAAGAAAATAATTTTTCTGAAATAAAATCAAACGAAATAAAAATAAATTCTTATTTTTTATACTATTATCATGATATTAATGGAAAACTTAAACTTTCAGGGATACCCCGAAAAAGTAATCGTTCAACTGATTTTAAAAATATCTTTAAAGAAATTGTATCAGGCCCTGAATTCCTTCATGAGCATAAAAAATTGATTGATTCTTTTCCAGTTAAACCGACTGTGATAAATGCCTATGTTAATAATAAAACACTTTTTTTAAACCTCGATGATAATTTCGGACGTGGTATAAGTTTTGAAACAGCGCAATTGCAAATTGAGCAAATTTTAAAAACAGCGTCGCAATTTAAAAATATAAATTCAGTTCAGTTTTTAATTAACAGTGAAGAAATTGATTCCATTCATGTCGATGGTTTGATGATCCCGTCCAAATTAAAGACAAACAAATCTCTGGAGCTGTCTACAGCTCAAGAAGAATAAAACTTGTATTTAAAAATATATATTTTATTTTTTAAGCGACATTAAACAGTTATTCAACTTTAATAAGATCGCCAGTTTGAATTCTGTAAATATCCGTATGGTTTTTAGGTTTTGCCCACATTACATCCATATCCAGTAAATCAACCTGTAAATCGGCAATTTTTTCTTTATCACGATAAACTCCGATTTTACTTTTTTTGGTTACCCCTTCACGTTCGCCTAAATTAATGATTACCCCATTACTGCTGATTTTAATAATTCTGCCGTGATATGGCATATTATCGTGAATGTGTTGAGCCAGTTTTGTCACAATATCTCGAATGTATCCTCTACCTGAAGATTTAACACGAAATGGCGCAAAGGAAATTCCAGTTTCAAGATCAATAATTTCTGTACTTACTTCAAGTCCCTCGCCGACTTCTTTATATTTTCCGGTTATGGCATATCGTACATAATGGGAATCCGTAATACCTTCTGTCTTGTTTACCATGGTTTTTTTCATGTAGTTTAAAACAATTTTCCCGTTTTCCGCATTGTAGTAAAGGCCCCTGATCTTTTTTTTATTTAAATTAAGGGCTAAACTTACTTCGTCTCGTTGACTTCCCGATAAAACCTGGATACGTCCAATTTCTTCCATGGCAAATGTCAGTTTTTCGGAAATAGCTTCGCCCGCATCAGGATAATCTCCAAGAAAATTTTCAGGCGTAAAATGAAATACAAATACCGGAGTCGGTGTTTTGTATTCTTCAGGACGATAAATTTTTTCTCTGTAATATAGTTTTTCTTTTCGTCCCTCAACCAGCATTTCATACATATCCTGATATTTTACTTCTCCTGTTACTTTCCTTAAAAAACCCAGCTCCTCAGCCATTTTTACAAAATCCTTTTTACTGCGATAATGCTGTAAAAGTTCGTTATGAGCAGGTACAAAAGTTGGATATAAATAACGAGCCCAGTTCATTTCAAAAACTCCATGATGAGTCATATGAGATTTAAATAAACTCATACCATAACCGTAGTGTATCCTGGCCATATCCAATAATTGCTGATTCTCGCGTCTTTCTGAATATTTTATTAAATTTCTTTCATAGGAGTAATTTAATATATCGTTGTTTTGATTCTCAGAAAGAAGTAATTTGTACATATTTAAATTTTTCTTTGGAAAACAATAACCCATATAATATTGAGCAATTTGATGCTCCGGATTAATCTTTAAAACTGATTCCAGATATGACTGAGCCTTATCACATTCATTTGCAAGTGCATATATTTTCCCTAAAATTAAATTTGCCGGAATATAGTCGTTATCAAATTCTTTTGCATTTAAAAGGTATTCAATGGCTTCACGAAATGCGGAAATATCAATATTATTTTTTAATATTTCTTCTCTTTCCTTTGCAAGAGTCGAGGCAAATTGTATTTGAAACAACCCAATATATACTTGAGGGTTTTCTGAGTCAATCAACCTGACACGTTCATATGCCTCCTGAGCCTGTTTATACCTTTTCTCACGTAAATATAAATCACCCAGTGCAATGAATGAATCAATATGCCCCGGATTATTTTTAACAATTTGAGTTAACCGGTGCTCTGCCAGATAAAATTGATTTTTTACAATAAATATTCTAGCCTGTAAATATTCAAAATCCGGCTCCTGTGGCGAAATCTCAAATGCTGTTTTAAGTAAAGACTCGGCCTCAGATATATTATCCATCGCAAGAGTAGTTTTAATTAACTCAAGTAAAACACTTCTATTTGATGGATCGAGTTTATTTGCCTGTGACAAATATTTTTTTGATTCATTGTATGATCCGAATTCCCTCATAAGAGTACCGATGGAAATAAGTGCTGGAACAAATTCTTTATTTTTATTTAAACTTTTTTTATAATACTCTACGGCAGATAGTTTATTCTTCTGAACCCTGTATGAATCGCCAATTTCTTTATACTTTTGAGCGGTAAAAACCTCCTGGGCATAAATAAGTACATTCCTGTCGAAAAAAATAAATAAAAAAAGAAACAAAAAATAAATAATTTTTTTAATGGTTAAAAATGCTTTCATGATTTATTCAATAAAATATCCAGATGTTTCCATTCCATTTCGACCCTGAAATTTTACATTCACCTTGATCTCCATGTATTGACCTTTCCACGATTTTTTGCCATGACTTTGATATGTTAATGTATAACGTTCTTCAACGATATTTCTCAATAAATTTTCTAAACTGACAAGATTATTATCAAATGAACCAAAGTATTTTCCGCCCGTTTTTTCCGCGAATTCTTTTAATTGTACTTTTTTTCTCTTCATGTTTGAAATATCAGGATTTTCAAAACTTATGATAAAAACTGGTACATGATTTATTTTTGCATAATTTTCAATACGAGTTAATGTAAAATCGGACATATTTTCAATTTCGATATTTCCATCAGTAATCCATACTACTGCCCGCTTGCCCTTTCTGGGCAATAGTTCGGTAATGGCTCCATAAAGAGTTTTGCCTAACCCATCTATATTTTCTGATTTATAATCATTGTTTGATTTTGCCTTTAACAATTGTTGAATTTTTAATCTTGAATTTGTCCAGTTTCCGTCATTTCTTGATGCATTCGTATAGCTCATCACTTCAACTTGATCTTTTTCCCTTAATTTATTGAGAAAAAAATCTGCTACCCATGGCAATGAGTCAGCATATTTTTCCATTGTTAGTGATTTTGAGTTTACCACAACCCAGGATGCCTGATTTGAAAAGCTTTTTAAATATTCTGTCCCCAATCTGCCAACATCAGTGTCATTTTCATATAAAGTAAAGTTATCAGAATCAAGATCCGTTAAATATTTACCTCGCTGATCTTTAACTGAAACCCATACTCCAATATTTGGAAAGTCTTTATCATACACTCTTTCTACCCATACTTCAAGATTCGAATATAAAAACTGCTCCGGTACAAATTGTATTAAGGAATGGCCTCCATAATCAACAACAAATATATTACCAAGAGAATCCATCTGGGCGCTATATGGACGATAAAAACTTTGTAACTTGCCATCTTCATTCATATATTCTTTAATATTGGTGATTTCTTCTTTATTTGTCTCTAGCAAATATACGCCATTAAGCTCGTCAGCAATGATTAAATATTTTTCATATAAACTTAAATGACGAGGACGCCCTAACAGGCCTTCGCCAATAAACTTGATAAAATTACCGAAAATATCAAATTGAACTACTCGTGACAAATTTGGTTCGGATACATAAATATTATTTAAATCACACGCTATACCAAAAGGCTGGTTTACGGACATATCTTGATTTATTACTTTAATTTCTTGAACAAATTTTCCCTGTTTATCAAGTTTTTGAATCCGATTATTTCCCTGATCAGCTACAAAAATATTTTCTCCGTTAAAACATATTCCCATTGGCCCGTGAAACTGTCCTGGTTCGCTTCCTGATTTACCAATGGCATCAAGTCCCTTATATTCGGGAGTTCCCAATATTTTAAATTCAACCGCAAGACGATGTAACTTGTCATTTGTAGCATCTGTGATCCAAAGATATTTTCCGTCAAAAGCTGCACCAACGGGTAAACCAATTTTGCCAGAAATTCTGCGCAAATTTTGTGTAAAAACGCCGTTTGAGCTGATCACCAAAACATTCCCATTATCTTTTTTACCCTGTCCCTGAGAAAGCAGTACAAGATTATTGTTTGGTAAAACAGTTATAAATGTCGGAAATGCATATTGATAACCTGTTCCGCCTTTAATAACTCTTAGAAATTGCCATTTGGGTTCAGTTGCGGCCTGAAAAGTTCTTAAATTATGTAAATGAATTTGAAGAGACGGGTCATAGGTTTGTTGCTCAAGTAAAATCTTCCATTCGTTGAGAGCCTCGTCAACCTGCCCCGAATAATATAGCGATTGTCCCAACATTCGCCTTGCAAGGGTAAAGTCAGGTTCATACGATAATGATTCCAGAAAATAATCAATCGAAGTTGAATATTTATAGTCCGAGTGTAGTTGTACACCTTTATGAAATGCGATTCTGGACTTATCCGATTCAACCCCTACTTCTGGTAAAAACACTGCATACGTAAAGCCGAGCAATGCTAGAAAAATGGGAATGAATAAATACTTCCCGCGAACAATAACGGGCATCTTGGTTTCTTTTATAAAATCATGCGACATAATGTCAAGAGTTTCCTCTTTAAATACCAGTGAAATGCCCCTTGAATGGCTACTTTTTGGTCAGTCTCGTTGTTTTGGCGCGCTTTGCGTGCAATAACATATAATATCACTGGAAATCAGTCTGAAACTTTAGTTCGACCCGATCTGTTGAGTAACTTCTCTTGGAATCACCCATTTTTTGCTAAACATCAAATGGTATTGCCAAATGTTTGTTTATACAAAATTATCGACTTCTCAAAATACATCCATTTGTCACTTTGTACCTATAGTGAAAGGTTATTTGTTTATTTTTCTAATTTTACTTGATTACTACTGCGGAAACCCTGCAATCATACGTTACCTTGAGCCCGTAAACCCAATCGTAAAAGACAGCATATCAAAAAAAAATCCCTATGGTTTAATATATAAAATTTTTGATAAAAATGGTCTGGTCATTTCCATTAAAAACACAACAAATCAAGAACTTGAACGAATTGCCAGAACCGACACCGACTCAGACGCTTCATTTCGAATACCACAGATTACCTGCCTGAAATTTTTTATTGAAAATAATTCAGAAAAAGAAATTATTGTTAATTTATTCAATACGCAATTGACTGATTTTGAAAATATACCTGTTTTAATTTTTTCTAATGATGATTTTACCAAAAATTATACGTCCGTTGCCTATAAGAACTTTCAATATAAAAAGGTTTTTTCATTTTATATAACAAGTCATAACGGCATCGAACCTAAAAATAATTTTTATTACGAAAAGATTTCTCCCGATACAACTGTTGTCATCAAGCCTGGTCACAGAGGTTTTCAAATCATTCCATTCCATCGAATCAGCGAACGCTCAAATGGTTTTACCTTAACTTTGCCATTACCCAAACTTCAAGAAAATATCAACATTCCTTTAAAATACATTGTTTTTCGTTCTGATAAATAAAATAACGCGTGGGGTCATGCAGAACCGTGTTCTGCTTGAGGGGCGCGCTTTGCCCCTTTTTAAAAAATTTATTTTAATATTTCAATAAAAAATAAATAATTCTTCATATTATAGTTTACACATGGTGTTTTGTTAAAAGATCTATTGAATATGCGCATTATTCGCGTGTTTGCGCGCCTTATCGTTAATATCATTCAATTCATTTATGGTATCGATGTAAAAAAACGAAAAAAATATACAATTGCTATTTCCGGATTTCTATTTTTCATACTTTCGGCCGTTACTTTTGTATGGATTGATTTTCCTTCCGTTGCAAATTTAAAACATTATGCTCCCCCTGTTCCTTCAAAACTTCTGGATAGAAAAGGTCGATTGATCAGCACTTTTTTTACGGATAATCGCATTGTGGTGAAACAAAGCGACATGCCTCCTTATCTGACAAAAGCTTTTATTGCAATTGAAGACAATCAGTTTTATGAACATCATGGAATTGATATTCAGGGTGTCATGCGTGCCGCTATTAAAAATATTTTTTTTGGCGGTTCTTTGCAGGGAGGTTCAACGATCACTCAACAGGTTACCAAAGTGATTCTTACAAACCGATCCCGTACATTTGTAAGAAAATTTAAAGAAGCGTTTCTGGCCTTATATCTTGATTTTTTATTCAGTAAAGATGAAATTTTAAATCTTTATTTTAATGAAATTTATTTTGGCCATGGCAATTATGGAGTTGAAGCAGCCTCTAATTTTTACTTTAACAAACCGGCTTCAGAAATTAGTATCGGCGAAGCTGCCATTCTTGCAAGCCTGCCTTCTGCTCCCAATAAATATTCTCCTGTACGTAACCCTCATTTATCTCGTCAAAGAGTTACCCTGGTTTTATTGAGAATGATCGATATGAACTATCTGAGTATAGCGCAAGCGACGTCTGTTTTTAAGGAACTTAATGAGTATTACAGTACATTAAACATTTCTCCCGATTCTACAGCTTTCGGCCAAAGGCTTGATCAGGCGCCTTATTATACGGAATATATGCGTGGTATTTTAGAAGAAAAGGTCGGTAAAAATAATTTATACACAAAAGGTTTAACTATATACACTTCCCTTGATCTTGATCATCAACTTGCTGCCCAAAAAGCTCTTTGGGATGGGTTGGAAAGCCAGTCTGAAAAAGGATATGATACCGTATTTACCAATCATCTTGAATTTTCAAACTTATATTCTGAAACGATTGAATTGTTTAGAAATGTATTTGGCCTTGCCGAATTAGAAAATTTAAAAACGTTAAATCAATATGAAATACAATTAGCTTACTTCAGAGATCTTGGCGATAACCTTGAATTATTAAATCATGGCATCGGGAGTCAGGAAATCATCGATTCCTTTATCAATGCTATTCGCGAAAA
This sequence comes from Spirochaetia bacterium, assembly GCA_029857955.1. Lineage (GTDB taxonomy): Bacteria > Spirochaetota > Leptospiria > Turneriellales > JAOUFE01 > JAOUFE01. The sequence goes on along the minus strand of JAOUFY010000004.1, from coordinate 65,051 downwards.
CAACCCTTATCTGTCGCACATAACCCCTCCTCAGGGTGCCTTAATTGAGATTGATCAAAAAACAGGCGAAGTAACTGCCATGGTTGGAGGATCTCCATACAACGCTGTAAATCAAATCAATCGCGCGATCCAGATGAAACGTCAACCAGGATCAACATTTAAACCAATTCTCTATGCCACTGCCATAGATATGAAAAAAATCACTGCAGCATCGATTTTTCCCGATTTACCAATGATTCAGCCTGATTCAGACGGTGAATACTGGATTCCGGAAAATTCAAGCGGAGGGTTTCGAGGATTTGTAACAATAAGAGAAGCTTTAACAAACAGTATAAATATGGTTTCTATAGGAATTGCAAGGGAAGTTGGATTAAAAAATGTTCTTGGTAAAATCGCAGAACAACTTCATATCAACGAAAAGGACATACCTAAAAATCTTACCGTCGCGCTGGGCTCCTACGAAGTCAGCCCTTTTCAACTGGCGAGAGCCTTTACATTGTTTCCTCGTGGCGGGGAAGATCTTGAACCGTTTTTTTTACAAAAAATTGTAAATGCAAAAGGCAAGGTACTTTTTCAACATAAATTTGCAACAAATTATAAACACATCCTGGATCCCGGAACCGCGACCATCATGACTGATCTATTACAAAATGTCGTAGACAAAGGAACCGGCAAAGCTGTACGTAACGTCGGTTATAAAGGTTTTGCAGCAGGAAAAACCGGTACCACCAGTAATTTCAGGGATGCATGGTTTGTTGGCTTTAATGACCGATACACATCTGCTGTCTGGATTGGGTACGATAAGCCAAGTCAGAGTCTTGGCGAAGGTCAGTACGGCGGAAGCATTGCCGCGCCCATCTGGGGCTACTTTCAATATTACACTCAAAATTTTCGCAAAAAAGATGATCGTTATGTAATCCATGAAGGAGTTAATGAAGTTGAAATCTGTAAAAGTACAGGAAAACTCCCCGGAGATGATTGTGACGAAATAATTATAGAATTATTTCTCCCTGAAACGGAGCCTACTGAAGTAGACGATGAAACAAAACAGCTAAAGATTGGAAAACCTGGTGAACTAAACAGCGCTAAAAAGAAAAAAGCTGATGATAAAAACGATCACTCAAAATTAATGGAAGATATATACCAATAAATTTTTAAATTATGGCAAATCTGGCAAGAAAATATCGACCCTCGTCTTTTAAAGATTTAATGGGACAGCTTCAAACTGCCCGAGCTCTTAAAAATGCCCTTGAGTTTAACCAGTTAAATCATGCTTATCTTTTTTTTGGCTCGCGGGGCGTGGGTAAAACAACAACAGCAAGAATTCTTGCCCGCAGTATAAATTGTCAAACCAACGGCATTTCAACAAATCCATGCGGAAGCTGTGATAATTGTATCGAAATTTCAGAAGGTCGAAACATTGACGTTATTGAAATGGACGCAGCCTCGAATCGTGGTATAGAACACATTCGTGATTTACGCGAAAATGTTCGTTTTGCTCCGATGAAATCAAGTCATAAAATTTACATCATTGATGAAGTTCACATGCTAACCAATGAATCTTTTAACGCCTTGTTAAAAACGCTGGAAGAACCGCCGGAGCATGTAGTTTTTATCATGGCCACAACTGAATATCATAAAATTCCAGAAACCATCTTGTCAAGATGTCAGGCTTTTCCTTTTAAAAAGTTTTCTAATCATGAGATTATCGAAAGACTGGCATTTATATTAAATTGCGAAAAAATTGAATTTGAGAAAGAAGCCTTGATACCAATTGCAATTAAAGGCGAAGGTTCCATGCGTGATGCTATCTCACTTCTCGATCGTATCATTACTTATTCTGGTAACCAGAAAATTAAATATGATCTGGTAAATGAAACACTTGGTATCATACCCTTTCAATTATACATAAATTTTCTTGAAAATTTAATTACAAAAAATGCCGGCAACTGTCTTGAATTAATTAATAAATTGTACTATGACGGCTATAATTTAAAAATATTCTTCTTTGATTTTCTGGATTATGTAAAAAATACTGTTCTCATTAAAAAAAAGCTGTATAAAGATTCAGGGTACTTTACTTCGAATCAAATCAGTGATCTTGAAAAAATAATTGAAAACTGGGATAGCGAAGAATTAATGTTAACGTTTGATATAGGATATAGATTATACAACAATTGGACATATTACAATACAACCAATAGTTTCGAAATTTTAATTAATCTCGAAATGGCGATCATTGATATCATCGATAAATTAAATAAACCATCGCTGACAGCTATATTTCAAAAACTTTCGCGACTTGAAAAGTCAATATCAGAGGGTAAGCCATTTAGCGATAAAATTGCAGTTGATGCCCAGCCTGAAAAAACATCTAAACCGTCATTAAAACCCGAAGAAAGAAAAAAATCTGAAATTGATAAAACCAAACCTTTACCTGAAATTGAAGACGACATTGCTTCCATGATACAAAAAGAATTTGGCGCAAAAGAAGAGCATGGCGACGACAATTTAAAAATATTCAACAGTTAAATCCATTTTATTAATTTTTTCCGCTTGCTTGATTTTTAAACCATTTTTTTTATTATATTTTTTTTACTTGATTATTTAAATAATTTTATACATTTATTTTTCTTTTATATTTATTTTGGATTCTGAAAAATAAAAAAAAGTAGACTACATATATAAGTGTATATTTTTAGTCTACCATTTTAGTGGAAAATAATTTAAAATTAACAGGGTAAAGTAATGGCAAAAGAAAAAGATACAAAAAAAGAAACAAAGAAAAAACCAACAAAAACAGCTAAAGAGAAAAAAGCTGTGAAAAAAGAAAAAAAGAAATCCAAATAAAACAAAACAGGGGTTGTTTAATAAGTCAAAATTTAAACCGCGAAGACGCAAAGAACGCAAAGGAATTAAAGAAAATGACAAGAGAAATCCCATTATTTCTTTACTTTGCGCCCTTCGCGACTTTGCGGTGAAACTTTTTAGACAGCCCTGTTTTTTTTACAATTAACAACATTAGAGCCTGTTTTTAAATAAATATCCACATTATATTACTTGACCAGTCATCGTAGTAAATCTTTTTTTTCACAAATACATGTTTGCACTCATAAAAAAGCTTCTACAGCGAAATAAAAAATACTATCCAAAAGAAGAATGTGGAATTGTGGGTATTTTTAATGTCGAAGAAGCCGCAAATTTTGCATATCTTGGAATTTATGCGCTGCAACATCGCGGACAAGAAAGCGCCGGTATTGTTACAGCTAATGAGTTTTCTTTGCATCGTTATGCAGGAATGGGTAAAGTAACCGAAGTATTTAAAGAATCAAAATTAAAACAGCTTATCGGTAATAGCGCAATTGCTCACAATCGATACAGTACTACAGGCGCAAGTTTTTTAAGAAACGCACAGCCAATTCGTATGGAATCTCGTTTCGGATCTATCGCACTGGCTCATAATGGAAATCTTTCCAATGCCTGGAGTATACGGCAACAACTTGAAAATGAAGGTTCCATTTTCCAGTCTACCATAGATACGGAAATTATATTTCATCTTATGGCAAAATCCAAAGAAAAAGATTTAAGCCAGGCGCTAATGAATGCCCTTTCTATGGTAAAAGGAGCTTACTCACTTGTGATGCTGACTAAAGATACATTATATGCTGCAAGAGATCCTAACGGATTCAGGCCTCTTGTCATAGGTAAAAAGGATGACGGCATAGTATTTGCGTCAGAGACTTGTGCTCTGGACATCATGGATGCAGAATATGTTCGAGATGTAGAGCCTGGAGAATTTATAAAAGTAACTAAATCCGGTGTTGAATCCCTGTTTCCTTTTCCTAAAAGCAAAAACAACATGTGTATATTTGAATACATTTATTTTGCCCGACCAGACTCGTTGATATTTAAAAAAAGCGTATATGATATTAGATATAAACTTGGTCAAGTACTCTCCCGTGAATTTGCAGTTGAAGCTGATATGGTGATATCTGTTCCAGATTCATCTACTATCGCAGCGCTTGGATATTCAGCAGAATCTGGCATACCGTATCACATGGGTTTAATTCGCTCGCATTATATCGGTCGAACATTCATAGAGCCCAGCCAAAAAATCAGAGATTTTGGAGCAAAGTTAAAATACAATTCCATTACATCTGTGGTTAAAGGTAAAAGAATCATTGTTGTTGATGACAGCATAATGAGAGGAACGACTCAGAGAAAAATCATTAAAATGCTTAGAAAAGCAGGCGCAAAAGAAATTCATATTCGGATATCAAGCCCTCCGACCATGTTTCCATGTTACTTTGGTATTGACATCCCTACAAAAAGAGAATTGATTGCAGCTACACATACTATTGAAGAAATTCATAAATATTTACAAGTCGACAGTCTAGCTTATATTAGTCATGAGGGAATGTTAGCAGCAGCAGGCGATGAAGGAGATCACTGTTCCGCTTGTTTTACGGGTAATTATCCGATAAATGTTGAAGATAACCAAAAAAGTGAATATCAAAATCAAAAAATGCTATTTGATGAATATGGAATTGAGGAAAATTCCTGAATGTCCAGGTCGATTTTAATCGTTGCCGGTGAAACTTCGGGGGATATTCTCGGCGCTGCGATTATTGGGCAATTTAAAAAACTAAGCGCGGAAAAATATGCTTTCTGGGGATTTGGCGGATCAACAATGAATCAGGCAGGTATAGAAATTACAAAAGACATTCAAGAACTTTCAGTCATTGGTTTTTGGGAAGCAATTATAAATTACCGACGATTGAGCAATTACCTTGACAAACTCGTTATCGAAGCGCAAAAAAAAAAAATTACTGCAGCCATATTGATCGACTATCCCGGATTTAACCTGAAACTTGCTGAAAAACTAAGCGCTTTCAATATACCTGTGTATCAGGTTGTATCGCCGCAAGTCTGGGCATGGCATTTCAGTCGAATTTATAAAATTAAAAAATTTATCAAAGCAGTTCTATGTCTTTATAAATTTGAGTTGAACATTTATAAAGAAAAAGGAATACCTGCAACTTTTATTGGCCATCCCATCGTTCAAAAGGTAAATGATTTTAAACACAAACATAAAATTGAAATAACAAAAATCAAAAAAAATCTTAAAAATATAAAAAAAATTGCGTTGTTACCAGGTTCACGAACATCTGAAATAAAAAGACATCTTCCATTTTTAATAGATGCTGCGATACAATTTAATAAAAAACACCCGGAAACGATATTTGAAATACCTTCCGCATCAGATCACACGTCTAAACTGATAAAGGAATACGGTTTACCTGAATTTGTCAGCGTCAGAAGTGATGCGCCATACATTACTCTGGCGACTTCGGATTCTGGAATTGTTTGTTCAGGAACAGCAACACTCGAATGTGCCTTATTTAATCTTCCCTTTTTATTAATATACAAAACCTCATGGCTTACTTATTTTTTAGGTAAACGCCTGATTAAACTTCCGTACATTGGTCTTGTAAACATTTTAAACAATGGCTTTATTACAAAAGAATTTATACAATCTGATATGAAGTCAAAACCAGTGTTAAATGAACTTGAAAAAATTAATTATGATCACATGTATATTAAAAACATGATCCATGCATTTGATAAAGTTAAAGCAGAGGTGTCTTCCAAAAATCCAGCAATTACAGCAGCTCAATTCTTCATAAAAAACTTATAAATTTTATATCAACGTTTCGACTCTTCAGCAGTTCTCTTTAAATTTTCCAATCCAGTTTCAAATTTCTGACCAATGACCTTGTCCAGACCTCCTGAAAAAAAACGAGCCAGCAGACTGTAACCGTTGTCGCCGGTATCTTCCCAGGTCACAATATTTGTATTTCCCTTTTTTGCAATAGTGATGGAACCATAGACAACAATTTTCGTTTGATCCGATTTAAATGAATACCAGACTCCTTCATTTGGAATACTTTTCGTAATTTTTATTTCACCGCTTTTAATAGAACTTCCGCTCCATTTACGAATGGCCCCTGCACCCGTTTCAGCGCCGTCATATGTGATGACCATGGAAACATCCATTTCTCTTGTCCACGGATACCACTGACTCCATTTATGCAAATCGTTGATATAAGGAAAAATCTTTTCAGAGCTTTGGTTAATTTCAATAGATCTTTTTACACTCCATTTGGAAGGCAAAAAGTAACCAATGGTATACAAGATACCGGTCAAAATCGCTATTGAAATGATAAATTTTTTAATTAGTGGCATACATATTCCTTATAATTTTTTATTTTTTACACACATAAACACAGAAAGTTTTTATATGGCTATAGATTGGCACACGCAGCAAGTTCGATTCGCCATAGAGGTCACTTTTTTGTCATCAAGGCAAGATTATCGCGATGAATGATTTCAATACCTTTCTTTTCTACATTGCCGCCAAGGAGATTATTTAAAGATTCACTTGAGACAGAAACTATGCCAAGCCCAAGAACTTCACCCTGCACGTCACAAATCGATACTACGTCGCCTTTTTCAAATTCTCCGTTAAAACTTTTTAGACCAACAATTAAAAGCGATGCGCCTTTAACGACAATGGCCTGCCTTGCCCCGTCATCAACAAACAATTGCCCTCTGGCATGCCGGTAATGAAGAAGCCATCTTTTTTTGGCTCCGACAGGTTCAAGCGTTAACGGTATAAACCATGTTCCGACATTTTCGCCAAGAACAATTTTCCGAATGATTCCAGGATCTTTACCTGAAGCAATATTCATGATCTGACCTGATTGTATAATTTTTCGAGCGGCGTAAAGTTTGGTCCGCATTCCGCCAATTCCTCCGATGGACGCGCCGCCGGCTGCTTTTAAATGATCGCTTTCAACATCTTGAACGATATCGACTTTTTTATTGTCCATATAAAAACCGTCAATCGTTGTTAAAATAATCAGGCAGCTTTGCTGGTACATTCCAGCAATTAATGCTGATATCGTGTCATTGTCCCCAAATTTTTCATCAATAGAAACTGTATCATTTTCATTGATTACAGGAACGCTCCCCCAATCCAGCAATTGATCCAGAGTTTGTTTTAAATTTTGAAAATGATGACGATTTTTAAAATCCGACATACTCAGTAAAATCTGCGCGGCATCAAGGCCGACCTTATCTAAATACTCAGTGTAGGTATTGATTAAAAAACTCTGACCAATTGCGGCATATGCCTGTTTATCCACAAGAGAATTTCCCATGATGATTTCAGAAGCTGTCGACTTTAAAGCAGAAATACGTTTGCTTCTTATTTTTTTACCGAAACCAACTGCTCCGGAACTGACGATTAAAACTTTTTTACCGCTGGATTGTAGATACTTTACTTCATCAGCAAGTTTTTTAAAAAATGAAAAATCCGTTTTTTCTATATGCGGATTTAATACGCCGGTGCCAAGTTTTATTACAATGTGTGTACATTTGGCAAGAGATGTTTTTAATTGATCTTCTATTCTTACATAAGTCATATATTTATTTTATTACAAAACCTTTAACATAGTCTCTTGCCCAGTTATCCGACATTAACAATCCAGCCAGGGACTCGTCAAATTCTAACTGTGAACATTGATCCAGTGCATTTGAAACGAGCGGAATAATATCTGTATAGCTGATTTGATTTGATAAAAATGATGAAACCGCCTGTTCATTTGCTGCGTTAAATACAGAAGGAAAAATCCCCTCCTGCTCACCTGCCTTGATTCCAAGATAATATCCAGGATATCTTTCCGGTGCGATGTTATAAAAATTTAACGTAGTCATTAATTCATCCCGGGTAGATTCAACGATACTTGGAGGCAGTTCAGGATAAAACATACAAAATGCAATCGAATAAATCATATCTGGTTTGTATACATGGAAAAAAGAACTTCCATCGGTATGTTTTAAAATAGCATGAACGAAGCTTTCTGGATGAATGACGGCGCTTAATTCTGAGTACTCTTTATTAAATAAATGATGAGCTTCAATAATTTCAAGAGATTTATTCACCATGGTAGCAGAATCAACTGTAATTTTTGCGCCCATACTCCAGGTAGGGTGTTTTAAGACATCCTCGACCGTAACATTTGAAAATTTATCGAGAGGAAAAGACCTCAAAGCTCCTCCAGATGCGGTAATAGTTAACTTTTGATAATCCGGTACGGCTGCAAGTAATCGGAAAAGACTGTTATGCTCCGAGTCTACAGGAAGAATCTTGGCATGATTTTTAATGGCAGCCTGCATTATAATAGAACCGGCCATTACCAGACTTTCTTTGTTTGCCAATAAAATTTTTTTCCCCTGACAAACGGCATGGTATGTAGGCAGGACTCCAGCCGAGCCGACAACGGCGACAATGACCATATCATAATCTATATCGAGTAGTTTTTCATAACTGGATTGATTTATAAAATCATAACCGTTTATAGGCTCACGTGAATTACTGCAATATACATTTGGTATTTGAAACTCAAATGTAATTTCACTTGCTTTTTGATGATTTGAATGATAACTGATCCCCACCAGTTGAAATAAATCCCGATATTTTCTCACTATTTTTAATACAGAATCGCCGATAGATCCCGTAGCGCCTAAAATAATTATTTTTTGAACATCCATGTGATGCAGATCCGGTTAACCGACGATTAAGATATAAAAATAAAATACAGGTAATGAAAACATAATGGAATCAACCCGATCGAGTAAGCCGCCATGACCCGGTAAAAAATTACCTGAATCCTTCGCATTTGCGTTACGTTTAACTAAAGACTCAAACAGGTCGCCAAAAACTGAAGTTAAATAAATTAATATTGAAATAAGTGTTATTTGAGTAAGATCAAAACCTGGAATTTCAAAAATATTTTTTACCGCTTCATTAAATCCAATGGTTAACAGCAATTGCATAATAAAGGCGCCGCAATAGCCTTCCCAAGTTTTATTTGGACTTACCGGAAGCGGTAGTTTGTGACGACCAAAATTTTTACCAAAGAAATAACCGCAGGTATCAGTCATAACCGTGATGAAAGAAACCAGCCATATATAAAACACTCCATTTGGCTGTCCGCGCAACAGTAAAATAAAAGATATGGTTAAGGGAATATAAATAACGCCAAAAAAAACAATACCAATGGTGTAAATACCCGCTTTAAGTCTGGATGTAAGTATATTGTAAATTCCAAGAGTGATGAACATTAAAATAAATGTAGCATAAATAGAAATTGAACTTTCTGGAATAAAATCAAGAAATTCATTTAATCTGCTTGAACCTAGATCATGATGAAGTCGATAATTTTTAAGAGATTGCAGGTAATTAATGGTTATGAAAAATAAAGCAAAAATTATTCCGATTGTTTTATTGTAAACATCCAGCTTTTCATCGAGGAACATTGAATAAAACTCACTCAACACAATTATCGTTACAGCACAAATGAACAGATACAATGGCAAAAAATTCCATAACTCAATTTGAAAAAACGTTCCATAGATTATAGCTATCAAGATTCCACTTATAATGCGCTTTACTGTTTCATTCATATAAGTTTTCCAATAGCTTCTTATTTACCTGTTTTAGATTCTTCTACAAGTCCGCCGAATTTTCGAGTTCTTCTTTGGTATTCAATGAGAGCCTTTAATAATTCACTCTCGCCAAAATCAGGCCATTCAATATCGGTAAAGTATAATTCAGCATATGCAGATTGTAACAACATAAAATTTGACAACCGTTTTTCGCCTGCTGTTCTTATTAACAAATCAATATCTGGCAAACCATTTGTGTAGAGATTTTCTTCTATCTCATTCCACTCAGGTAAGGAAGAAATCTTTTTTATATCCCCTAAGACAATTCTTTTTTTTATTAATTTTTCAACGGCAATCAGCAACTCATCTCGACTTCCGTAATTGATACATAAATTTAAAATGAGCTTATTTAATGAAGATGTATTAGTGATTGTCTCGTTAAGTAATTTTCTGGACTTTAAGGGTAGTTTTGAAATATCCCCTGAAACCCTTAATGATATTCCATTTTTAATAAGCGATTTAGCTTTTCGTTTTAAATAAAAATTTAAAAGCTCAAACAGTGCATTAACTTCGGTTTCAGGACGCTTCCAGTTCTCTGTAGAAAATGCGTATAAAGATAATACTGGAATTCCAATTTGTATGGAAGCTTGAATTATTTTATCAACGGCTGTAGCGCCTGCCTTGTGTCCCTCAACTCGAAGTAATTTCCGGCGGGCTGCCCATCTGCCATTTCCATCCATGATTATGGCTAAATGAGAAGGTAGTTCGCCCTTTTTAACTTTTAAAAGAATAGTATCGTTACCTGCACCCACTTTGATTATACAGTCATGATTTCTTTTTCTTTTGCATGAAAAAGTTCATCAATTAAACCAATGTTTTTATCGGTTATTTTTTGTATATCAGCCTGAAAAGCATGTATTTCATCATCTGAAAGACCTTCGTCTTTAAGTTTTTTAATCGCATCATTGCCGTCTCTTCTAATATTTCGTATAGCAATTTTACTGTCTTCAGCTTTTTGTTTTGATAATTTCACAAGCTCTTTACGTCTTTCTTCGTTTAAATCAGGCAGGGCAATTCTCAACAATCCGCCGTCATTTTGCGGATTTAAATTACGTCCGGACTTTAAAATAGATTTCTCAACGGCCTGTACAATGGACTTATCCCAGACATCAATCGTAATGAGTCTGGCTTCAGGTATATTAATAGACGCTACTTGATTTAGAGGTAAAAGTTCGCCATATGCTTCCACTCTAATATCTTCCACAACACCGGGAGTAGCTCGTCCTGATCGAATTTGCGAATATGCATTTTTCAGCTCTCTAAAACTTTTACCCATTCTTTCTTCTGTGTCATCTATAATCAACTCAACGCTTTCATTACTCATCATAAAAATAAGCTCCTTCTTGAGAATCAATCAAGGTTCCCACTGATTCCCCTTTTGCAGCACGAACAAGATTTCCTTCTTCTTCAATATTAAATACAAGTATTGGCATTTTATTGTCCATACAAAGTGAAAAAGCAGTAGAATCCATTATTTTTAGTTGTTTTTGAAGAGCGTCCATAAAAGATAATCGGGTATAGCGTTTTGCAAGCGGATTTTTATGCGGATCATCATCAAAAACGCCATTAACTCGCGTTCCTTTAAACACCACGTCAGCTTTAATTTCAACGGCTCTTAATGCCGCAGTTGTATCTGTTGTAAAATAAGGGCTTCCGGTTCCACCGGCAAGAATAACGAGTCTTCTTTTTTCAAGGTGCCGTATCAATCTTCTGCGAATAAAAGGCTCTGCTACAGACTTGATCTCAATTGCAGACTGAAGCCTGGTTACAACACCTTCTTTTTCTAAAAAGTCTTGAAGCGCAAGACCATTGATGATGGTAGCCATCATTCCCATGTAATCTGCAGTGGCGCGATCCATACCTTCGCTGGCAGCTTTTACGCCCCGAAAAATATTTCCGCCGCCAATTACAATGGCAACCTCAATTCCAAGTTGATGAACTTCAATGATTTGATGTGCTAAATTTCGAACAACCGCAGGGTTTATTCCGTGATGTTCTTCGCCGGCAAGAACTTCACCGGAAAGTTTTAAAAGAATCCGTTTGTAAGACTTTCCTGCGGTTTTCATGGGCATTAAATTATATTGTATAACGGATAAAACGACCTATAGAAATATTTTCCCCAAGCTTGGAAATACATTCTTTAATGATATCCTCCACAGTGTGGCTTGGTTCTTTAACATAAGCTTGTGTAAGCAATGACAATTCAGACACGAATTTTTTTAGTTTTCCATCCATTATTTTATCAATGACGTTATCCGGTTTACCTTCATCTTTTAAAGTTTGTAGCTGAATTTCACGTTCTTTATCGATTAAATCCTGCGGAACTTCGTCTGTTTTAATAAATTGAGGCGCAGATGCGGCAATGTGCATGGCAATATTTTTACCAAGGTCATTAAACAACTCATTTTTGGCAACAAAGTCAGTTTCACAGTTTAGTTCAACAAGTACTCCGATTTTTCCATTGTGATGGACATATGAAAAAAATCGTCCTTCACCGGCAACACGATCCATTTTTTTAACAGCTTTGATGATTCCTTTTTTTCTCAATTCTTCAGCGGCTTTTTCGATGTCTCCGCCGCACTCTTCGAGGGCTTTTTTACAATCCAGCATTCCAGCTGAAGTCATTTCTCTGAGAGTTTTTATTTTTTCTGGTTCTATAGCCATCGGTATTATTTCCTATTCCGTATCATCTACGGCGTCATATTTGGTTTCAATTTCTTCAAGAACATCAAGCTTCGAATTTGGATCGCCAATTTCTTCCATAGCAGCAGGATCCCCTTCATCAATTTCAAGTTGAGAGAATTCTCCGCCTTGCTTGCCTTCTTGAATCGCACTGACCATGATTTCAAGAAACAAAGAAACAGCGCGAATCGCGTCATCGTTTGCAGGAATCGGATAATCAATAACTTCAGGATCACAATTGGTATCAACCAGGGCAAAAATAGGTATTCCAAGTCTCTGAGCTTCTTCAACGGCAATGTATTCACGAGCCGGATCAATGATAAAAAGAGCGTCTGGTAAAACGTTCATTTCTTTAATCCCGTTAAGATAATTTCTCAATCGCTCTAACTCTCTTTCAAGTAACAGCGCTTCTTTTTTAGTTTTAATCAATTCATTAAGAGTATTGTTTTCAAATGCTTCTTCGAGTTTTCTTAATCTTTGGATCGATTTTTTAATTGTATGAAAGTTGGTCAATAGTCCACCCAACCATCGATTGTTGATGTAAAACATGCCTGATTGCTCAGCTGCTTTTTTTATGTCCGCTTGAGCCTGCTTTTTGGTTCCTACGAATAAAATTTTTCCGCCCTGTGCGGTCATTTCTCTCATGGTTTCGTAGGCAACTTTTGCCATTGCAATTGTTTTTTGCAGGTTAATGATATGTATACCATTTCGCGCTGTAAAAATATATTTCTTCATTTTTGGATTCCATCTTCTGGTCTGATGCCCGAAATGGACTCCGGCTTCGAGTAAACTCTTCATTGATATTGTTGCCACAATTCTACTCCTATAGTACACCTGAAGGTTTTTATGAAAACCTAAAGGTAGAATTCGAGACGGTGTATTTCAGATACCCGGCTACCCTTGATGCATTGCATCTCGTAAATCATGTACACAAATGTACAGCAAGACTTACTTATATATCAAAAAGTTTCTGTAAAAACGCTTTGATATCGTGTCAAATTGTAATTCTTAAACGTTTTGTAAACGAAATATTCTATTTCATGACATTTGAACAAGATTTTTTGTACAACGCAAAGCCTACATATTGCCGCAACATTCAGAAACCGTTTTTGGTCAGTTTAAAATGGCAGTTTTCAAGGCGGTTATAAACTTGCTTTGCTGGAATTTTTTCGTGTTTTTAAACAGAACACTCCCCGAACTTTAGTCGGATCATCAGTTCAATGGTCTTGACGGTATCTCCCGTGATAAATAAATTGACACAAATGTTATGGCTTGAAAAGTTTAAAAATCATGCAAAAGAAAATCCCCTGTCGGTGATACTAAGTGAAGGTGATGACCTCAGGGTAATCGGCGCAGCTAAAGATATTCATCAAAGCGGTTTCGCAAAAAAAGTTACGATAATTGGTAATACTGAAAATATAAAAAATCTCGCAGATAAAAATAAAATAAACCTTGAAGAAGTTGAAATCATCGATCCCGATAAAAGTGATATGATTGAAAATCTGACAAAACGGCTGTTTGAAATCAGATCCAGCGATTATGCATCTTTGGAAGAAGCAAGGCGTGAAGCTACAAACCCGCTTGTTTTCGGAACCTTGCTTCATGAAAGCGGCTATGCCGACATCCATATAAGCGGAGCCGTTGAAACCAGCGCCGCCGTTATTCGTGCCTTTTTTCAAATTATTCGAAAAAATCGTAAAGAAGGCATGCCGGCAAGTTTTTTCTTTGTAGACGGACTCGACCCAAAATGGGGAGAAAATGGCGCTTTGCTGTTTGCTGATTGCGCAGTTAACATAAGTCCCGGACCAAAACAACTTGCACATATCGCACACCAGACCGGCAATATAGCAAAAAATATATTTGGATTTAATACGCGATTATCTCTTTTAAGTTACAGTACAAAAGGTTCCGGTTCGGGCGAACTTGTCGATGCTGTATTGGAAGCCGGCCGCGAACTTGAAAAACTAAATCCAGATTTTCTTTTTGAAGTAGAAATGCAATCTGATGCGGCGATCGTCCCTGAAGTTTCAGAACGAAAGGCCCACGGAAACTCGGTAGAAGGCAGAAGCAACGTTTTAATTTTTCCGGATCTGCAATCCGGTAACATTGCCTATAAACTTGTTGAACGTTTTGCCGGAGCACATGCCTATGGCCCGATCATGGTTGGTTTAAATAAAACTTCCACCGATTTATCTCGCGGATGTTCACGTGACGACATCACTGGAACATTTTTAGTAGCCAGTTATTATCATTTAAAAAAATAAAAAATTAACAGATAAACTCCGCCTCCAGGATTGCTGTGCCGCCGGAGACTCTCAAAGTGTCTGTGCAATTGATTTTTAAATCACAGTCATTTATCTCTTTTTTCGACGATTACTTTTTCTAGCCGATGCCCCGCCTGCGGTATGTTGAGCTGCTTTACTTACCTCTGTTTTTGGTTTAACTTGCGGCACACTCATGTTCGACTGTTGCAGCTTTTGCATCTCCGATGGATTTACGCCATAACCGCTTGAACCTTGATGAAAGGCTACGCCGCGAACCTGTGTCTCTGTCGGTATTTGCTCTTGAATCTGGCCCTGAATTTGCGCCTTAAATAAAAAGTTAATCACATCTTCTTTTATCATCGAAACAGAATCTTCAAACATTTCAAAAGAGCGGAACCTGTATTCTACAAGAGGATCTTTCTGAGCATAGCCCATTGTCCATACACCTTCTTTAATGTGATCATTGGCGTATAAATGCTCTTTCCATTTTTGATCAATCACCTGGAGAGCAATGATACGCTCCAGAACATGCATATTTTCAGTACCAAGATTTATTTCTTTATTGTTATAGGTTTCATTAACTAATTTTGTTATTTCATCAGATAATTCTTCAATGGATTTACTTTCGATTTCTGCCTTGCTGTACTTTAAAATAATTCCAAAAGAGCCTTCAAGCCATGAAATTAAACCATCGATATCCCATTCCGATGTCCGCTTATCAGAAATATAAAGCGCAATATGCTCGACCAGGTAATCGTCTAAAAACTCGTGAATTAATTCGCTGATATTTTCTTGCTCTAAAATTTCATTACGCAGGGAATAAATATACCTGCGTTGCTTATTCATCACATCGTCATATTCCAGTAAATGCTTTCTAATTTCAAAGTTATGTGCTTCCACTCGTTTTTGAGCTTTTTCAATCGCGCTACTGACCATGCGATGTTCAATAGCCTCGCCCTCTTCCATGCCCAGTTTTTGCATAATTGGCCCTACTCGATCGGTACCAAATATCCTCATCAAGTTATCTTCAAGAGCAAGATAAAACCGTGTTTCGCCTGGATCACCCTGACGACCTGAACGGCCTCTAAGCTGGTTGTCAATACGGCGAGATTCATGTCTTTCAGAACCAATTATATAGAGTCCTCCAAGTTCTTTTACTCCTTCGCCAAGAACAATATCTGTACCTCGACCGGCCATATTCGTGGCAATGGTAACCTTGCTTTTTTGACCGGCATCTTTTACAATTTCGGCTTCCTTTTCATGAAATTTTGCGTTAAGAACTGCATGGGGAATCCCCTTAATATTTAAAAGACGGGATAATTTCTCAGAATTTTCTATCGAAACCGTGCCAACAAGCACCGGCTGTCCTTTGATATGCCTTTGCTTTACCTCTTCGGCTATGGCGTCAAATTTTTCACGCTCTGTTCTATACACCCGATCAGGTTGATCAATCCGAACCATAACTTTATTGGGCGGCAATACCGTTACATTTAAATTATAAATTTTTCTAAATTCTTCTGCCTCAGTATCTGCTGTTCCGGTCATACCACCGAGCTTTTCATACATACGAAATAAATTTTGAAATGTAATTGAAGCCAGGGTTTGACTTTCATTTTTAATTTCTACACGTTCTTTAGCCTCAAGCGCCTGATGAAGACCGTCAGAATATCGACGACCTTCCATTAGCCGACCTGTAAATTCATCAACAATGAGCACTTCATTGTTTTGAACCACATAATCGACATCTTTCTCAAATAATGTATAGGCTTTTAATGCCTGCTGAATATGATGAACCAAATCCACATTTGCCGGATCATAAAGATTAGAAACGCCTAAAAGTTTTTCGCATTTTGTAACACCAATTTCAGTGAGAAGGGCATTTCTTGCCTTTTCGTCAACCTCATAATCATTTTTATCTTGAAGTTGAGGAATAACCTTATTGACTCTGGCGTAAATTTCCGTACTTTGTTCTGCCGAACCGCTGATAATAAGAGGTGTTCTGGCTTCATCAATAAGAACAGAGTCAACCTCATCAATGATGGCAAAATACTGGCCTCGTTGAACCTTGAGAGATCGATGCTCCACCATATTATCTCTTAAATAATCAAAACCAAATTCATTGTTTGTACCATACGTTATGTCTGCGTTATAGGCATTTATTTTATCATCGTGAGACATTTGAGAAAGGATAACGCCGACTTTCATACCAAGGAAACTATAAAGCGGCCCCATCCACGCTGCATCACGACGCGCCAGATAGTCGTTTACAGTTACAACATGAACGCCTTTACCGGTTAAAGCGTTTAAATATATAGGCAGGGTTGATGTGAGGGTTTTTCCTTCACCGGTTTTCATTTCTGCAATTTGACCTTCGTGCAGCACGATACCCCCCATGATTTGTACATCATATGGCCGTAGTCCTAGCGTTCGCTGGCTGGCCTCCCTGACTACAGCAAAAGCCTCGGGAAGAATATCATCAAGAGATTCTTTGTTTGCAAGTCGTTCTTTAAATTCCAGAGTTTTATTGGCCAACTCTAGATCTGACAATTTTTGCAAATGCGGTTCAAATGAACTAACTTTCTCAACAATCGGCGTAAGTCGTTTTACATCGCGTTCATACTTTGATCCAAAAATTATTTTTAATGCCGACTGTATCATTATAACCTCTTACACTTGAAAACTTCAATCAAAAATGAATGTCAAGAGCAAGTGTAAAGAAGAAATTCAATATAATCACTAATGCTGAAAAACATATTTTTTATAACATGTTATATTCAGTTTAATGAATTAAATCATTTTGTTGTTGTATTTAAACCAACAAGGGTTAAATTTTTTCCGGTAACTTCGACGAGTCCTGTGCCGGTCTGAATGTGTAATTTTTCATTCCAAACCTTTTTTAAAATTCCGCTAAGACGGCTGCCGTCGTTTTGTAAAATTGAAACATAGGCTCCTATAAAATTACAATACAACAACATTTGTTCTTTACTCTCAAATGGGTCGATTTTTTGAACCACCATGCTGTTTGATTTGTCGGCAAGCAAATCGCTTTCATAAAAAGGAACGAGATTTTTATTATTATACTCATGAAAATACGGGGCATTTTCTATTGTTGTTTTAATGACAACACCATTTTCGTCCGTGGAATATGCCTGAATTCGGCCTTGATTTAAAGTTATTTTTGCTGATCCGGAAGTAACATCAATGTAAAACTTCGCGCCCATCGACTTGATACCGCCTCCGGGAAAATGAAACCAGGTCTCCTTTTTAAAAGAGGCATAGTCTGAGTCAACAAACCAGTAACCAGTTTTAATATAAACATGCTCTCTCTGATTTTTACTTTCAAAGGCAAGTTTTCCGATAAGTTGAGCTGTAATACTCAGTCCAACTTCTTTAAGTACATCGCCCTCTTTGATCAAGGTAAATTGCCTGGATAAACTCAATTTTTCGATTTTTGACTTTTCAGTTTTTAGCGGTACTGACAAAGTAATTACCAAAACAATAATGAACATGGATGCAAAAATAAACCGTGTTTGAAATTTAAAAAATCCAGTGACATAGGTATTTATAAGTATATCATTCCACACCTTTGTTTTTTGTTTAGACAAGTCCTTCGAAGCTAACATTTGATTTTTTTTATTTTTTAATTTTATAAAAAAATCAGCTGGAGGTTGTTTTTGATTTATTTTAATATTTTCATTAACGATATTTTGAATAAACAATTCTTCTTTGCTGATTTTATTTTCAAATACATTGGCAGAATTTTCACGGAAATTCAAATAATTTAGGAAAGCTCTGAAAAGTTTTCTTTTATTCATATTCATCCCTCTATTTCAAACGTCTGTTGGATTCCAGCCAGCGTTTTCAAAAACAATTCTTATTTTTCGAACAATTTTTTCAATATTTCTTCGTATCTGTCGTTCACTTTTATGAAGAACTTTTGCGATTTCCGCCTGTGTAAAGCCTAAATGCCATCGCATTTCAAATATTTCAAGTTCTACTGAACTCAATGTTGTTTTTGCAGATGCAAGTAAATCATTGAGTTCTTTTTTATCAAAATCTGCCTCTACATTAGAGTTAAAATCTTCAAGTTTTACAGAAACATCATCATTGTTTATCAAATTAACCTTGTTGGCTTGTGAATACATTTCATTTCTAGCTATTTGAAATAAATATGCCTTTACATTTTCAATTTTTTTCCCATTTCTCATGGCAAAATAAAGCTTTAAAAAAGCTTCTTGCATGATATCACATGCCAGATCATAACCTGTTTTTTTGGTTAAGTAACCAAGCAATATCGTATTGTAATCTTGATAAATTCCTTCCCATTGCTTTTCAACAAGAAGTTCCTTCGATAAATCATAATTACCCATTTCTGAATCAATATATTAACAATTCACAATCTGTATATTATGTTTTATCTTAAATCAATAATAAGAAGACTGAAATTAAAATAAAACAGGACCCCTTTTTTAACAAGATACAATAAATTCAGACATCCCGTTTACTTTTAATGTCTATTTTAAATGGGTAAACGATAAAAAAATTTCAGGGGCAATTTGTTTGATTTGTAAAGGCGAATTAAACCAAATGCCCCTGCCTGCAAAGTCCTGCCCTTCGACAAGCTCCGTGTCAGGCCTTTTTCGGCACCCCTGTATGAGTTTTCCAGGCAACTTTAAAGTTTTATCGACAACAAAGCAATGTCATCGAGTGGATCAGCTGATTTATTCATTCGATCCACTTCATAAATAAGTGAGTTTAAAAGCGTCAATGGCTTTTGGTTAAGCAGTGGTCGAAGCATCTTTTCCAATTCACGGTATTGATCATCAAAGTTTTCATTTTTTAAACCATCCGTTAACCCGTCTGTAAAAAGTAATATCTGATCTCCCGAATTGTAGTTCACTGTTACTCTTTGATAATGGACTTCGCGAACAACACCCAGTGGGCGGCCGCCACTTTTCATGTAACGAAAATTCAATGATGAAACCAAAATTTGCGGAAGATGCCCAGCCGAAGAGTACGAAAGAGTTTTCTCCTCCGTATCGATATCAATTAAAAAAGCGGTTGCAAATTGACCGTGCAAACTAAGTTTATTGTAGAAAAATTCATTTAGTTTTTCTAAAACCGTATCCACAGAATCATACTCTTCTCTCAAGTTATTGTAGTACGTTTTCAACGACATCCCAAGTAACGAAGATTGCACCCCATGACCGGAGATATCTGCCAGAAAAACGCGGACCTTTCCCGATTGCAGCAAATAAATATCAAAAATATCCCCACTCAACTCAAAATAAGGCACATACCGAACTCCGATCTGCACGCCAGAAAGGGTATGCTCTCCATCGGGTAAAATAGCCATTTGAAATTTACGAGCGATCTCCATCTCTAGATTAAAACGCTCTATATACTGATTTCGATCATGCGCCAGCTGTTCGGTAACACTCATATAAAAAGCAGATAAGATAGAAATTACCAATGAAGCCAGCAGCGCGCTCATTAACACTGATGCGGGAAGGTCAACGCCCGATACAGCATAGATCAACCCCGACCGTAACATAATATACCAGAGCCCATCTGACCCCATTTTTATACCCTACTATATTAAAATATAAAAAAGGAAAAACAATAAACCAGTTTAACTGTTCATAATAGTTCGTGGAAGTATAAAGAGGAATAACATTGGCCGCAAACATGGCAAAAACCACTATATTTGACAGAGACACCAGGCTCTTTTTTTTAAGAAAAATCTGAAACAACATGTAAAAATCTACTACTAAAAAAAAGATTAATCCTGCTACGCCGGCATAGTTTTGATTCAGATAGTAGTAAACGGCATATCCTCCGGCAAGGGGCGGACCCAATAACAAAGAAATTTTATAATAATCGGAAAGTAGCTGTAAAAGAGGTGAAGGAAATTCACTGTCAGTTTTAGCGGCCATTTTAATCAATCAAAATTTTGCTATGGGCAGAGGTTTGTGTACATAGAAATTATTTCATGATAATCGCGTAGCAAGATATTTTATTGCTGCAGATTTATACCAGGATGCACAGAAACCGCCCAAAGCCATGCCCGGATGGCATCGCTTTGGGATGGCTTTTTGGCGCTAAAGAAGGCTATGCCTTCCCTAGGCGGCGCCCACCGTTTTTGGCCAGTCAAAAATGGTGGCATTTTCTTCGGGTTTTTAAACCGGATGTCCGAACTTTAGTCGGAACATCAGAATTAACAAGTGAAGTATGCAACCCGGAAAACGGCAAAAAAAAGGTACTGTATAATGTTATCGATCTTGAAATTTCATTGCCCTGGCCCCCATTTCTCCTTCTTTTCTGACTCATGATTCATATGAATCATTAAAAACTCCACTGGATACCGGAATTGACGGTAAACGCGACAGGACTTTCTGCAAATATAGAATCCGCAGCTCCGATATTTGCGGCGATTTGAAGGTATATTTTCGTGTTGCCGTTTACATTAAAATTTGTAAACGCCACGGGCATTAGAGAAAACTGTTCAAGAGAAAAAAAGGCGCTCAAACCCCAGGTAAATATCTCCTGTTCTTTTAAATTTACGATATTGACAAATAAATAATGTTGGCTTAAACTAAAGACATTGTAACGCGCCAGGACTTCCGAAAAAAACAGCATACTTGACTGCGATAAAACCTGGTTTGACGAATTATACCCGGCTTTTGCCTCTTTCAACGCGCGAACCAGAACATCGTATTCCTGATTTGAAAGTCCAAATCCATTGTAGTAATAGCCCGTTGAAATCTGGTAGTTTACCAATCCGTTATAATTCAATGAAAGCAGAGATTCAAGCCTGTACTGCTCTGTGGAGTTTTCCAGCGGGCTAAATGTATAACTCTCTACTCCGTATGCGTTTTTTTGAGCTGCTGTGTAATGCTTTACTCCGTTAGATGCCATAGCTTGCCATGAGGCATTTAAATAATTGAACAGGCGCAAGGTAATTTCGCCGCCAAGACCAAAGTGATCGGCTATTTTGTTTTTCGAAATATTTTCCCAAAAAAAATAGTAATCCATTTGTACGGCGGTAAAATTCAAGCTGTTTTTAACCGATAACACATTTCCAGGATTTGTAAAATAGAGATATCTGGCAATTTGCGCGACATTCTGATCTGTACCTGTTTTTTCCATGCCCCAATCAGGTACAAATAAAATATCGAGACGATACAGATCATGAATGTAGCTGAATTTTGCCCCCGGAAAATCCAGCGGAGTATATTCCTGGATATAATCTCTTGGCGGCAAATAACGCTCAAAAAAACTCACAGGATTTTTATAAAAACTGTTTCCGAATCTTACCGGCAAGATTCCAGCTTCTAAAAAGAAACTGTTTTGCCTGTTTGCAGAAAAATTAATATGGGTATTGAGCTCGTACACATAAAAATGAAGAAACGAAAGCTCGCTGTTAAACATCGGATGTACCTGGTTCATTACATCACTTCCGCCGTATTGTGATGAGATGGTGTGTAAAACCTGAGCCCTCGTTGCCGTTGAGTTATGCAGGCCAAGGTCTACATTGAAGCCCAGAAAATTCCATGGTGTGATTTTTTTTGTATAACGCAAAACCTGAATAAAAACCCAGGGATCAAATGCGGCAAAATCTTTGGAAGGTAAAAACAGCGAATCATGCATAAATTGCTTTTGAGCGACCAGATCAATTTGCAGCCCAGCCGATTCATTTTTTTTTCCGTTATCGTCCAGGCTTTCGGGCAGTTCTTTAAAAACGTCAAAATCTGATGACGGTTCTTCGTCACTACTTTGACCGTATAAAATTCCTGAAATACCCAATATCAAGAAAAATCCGGTCAGAAAAAGTGCTTGCGCCCCCTTTTTTATGGTCCTCATGGCGTTACTCGCTAACTTTGTCCAAAGCCGACGGATTAAAATAATATGCAGGTATTTTCATGGCCTGATATGATGACATTTGGATCAGCGTGTAGTCGTTTTCCGCAAGAGCATTGATGATTTTAAGTTGCGAAGGAAAAATCTGGCCTTGCTCATCTTTATCGTATTTGACAAAAACAACTTTTTTCAGCAATATTCCAGATCGTGCGTATGCCTCAAAATATTCTATTTTCCCGTCTGAAAAATAATACTTTACGGTTCCGTACGGCGAATTCCTGGTCAATGCCTGAAAGGTCAAAATATACAGGTTACCTTCGCTGCTAAAGTCGCAGCGGGTAAAACCATACCATTGAAAAAGCGTTGAACTTAAAATATCGCTTAAATTTAAACCGCCGCTTAAATTCATACTCGCATTAATTACCAAGGTTTTTTGAATTTTGGGAAAATACTGCCAGAGTTGGTCTTTAATTAATAGGATAATTTTTCCCCGGTCTCTTTCCGGCTGGGTAAAAATCAACAGTGTCTTGTCGTTTTGGGCATAAACCGTATATTTTTTAACTTGTGGTTTTTGATCAGGCGTATACAGCGCCATCTGGCCGGTGACTTTATATTCCCTGTCTACCGATAAAATTTTTCGGAATTTTTCAAGAATCGCTAAACTTTCATCTTCTTTGATTGACACATTCTGCGGCAGAATGGGCAAGAAAATTGCTTGTAAAAGAATGGTTAAAAAAACTAATATGGTTTTCATACCGTAAGTATAGACAGTTTTTTATAAAATGTAAATAGGACATTCGTCCTGTTTTTTTTAAATCGTGTGGTACTTTTGTACTTTTGTCATCGATTTGCAGCTTATTTTCCGTAAATTTGCAGCAGGATGAGCTGGAATAAAATTTACCGCGGGAACTAAATTCCCGTATTTTTAATAAAGTGAATCAACTTGCCGCGCGTAGGCATTTGCGATTTTTCAAAAATATGGGAAATATGGTTTCGTACCGTGCTGGGCGATAAAAAAAGTTTGGAAGCAATTTCTTTGTTGCTTAAACCGCCTATAATCATTTCTATGATCTGAACTTCGCGGTCTGTTATTTTATATTTCAAGATAAACGCCTCTGGAATAGAGCTGGATTTTTGAACATAAAGTTTTTTTGCCTGATACAAAACTAAAAGACTTATCGCTGAAAAAATCATTAGAGTTATCGGCTGCAGAAAAATCCCGACAGGATATTCTTCATTTAATAGCTGACGGTTTTGCGCTTCATAATCAAAAAAAGCCAAAATGTACGCGGAAATGGCAAATATAATTAAATACTTTGCGCTTAGTTTTTTAACGGGATCATCCATACGATTGTAGTTTAAAAGCAGCAAACCAAAGGAGTAAAACATTGAAAAAAATAAAATAGAAGCCCCAAACCAGATAAATACAAATAACCAGAGATTTAATCGAAAAACCTCCTGAAGCGTAGTAAATTCCCCCTCAAAACCTTTCAGAAAAATATATACTCCGTTAAGTACACTCAATAGAGAAAGCATAAGAAAAAAGCCTTTTACTTTTTTTGTATTCTTTTTTTCGGTCAATAACCGCGAAAAAACTGGATTTGTGTAAATCACGGGCGCACTAAACAAGAGTAAGCTCGAGGTATAACCAAATAATATTTTTATCCTGTTGTTAAAAACGCCCATATTCAGGTAAAGATAAAAGTTAAAGGCTACAAAAAATACCATGACGATGGTCGCCGCAAGATGATAGAGGTAATATCGAATTACATCGAGCTTGTATTTTTGATATAAAAAAAGGTAAATTCCAGCCGTTAATAACGCCGTCATTAAAGAAATAACCAGAAATAAAAGATATAAATGCGCCATGAGATGATCAAGATTGCGTCTTTTGCATATCAGGTCAATTGTAATAAAGTGATGTTCCTGCAGATTTTAAAATTTCATATTTTAGCCCAACGAAAATACCGCAAACAGATTTTATATTAATTCCACTTTTTAAATTTTTTTCTGGAAGGTTCTGCAACCATTAAATCGCCGCCTTCATCATGAAGCTTTTGCTGATAAAGAGCGTTTGTCATTACAATGACCGACTTTTTTTGTTCCTTATCGAGTTTTCTAAGTTTTATAACATGCTCTATCTCATCAGCATCTTCAATGAGAAATTTTTTAATGTAAGTTGCGCCTTCTCCGGTTTCAAGCCAGACAGGGTTTACATTAAATCGATACTCCAATACTTTAAGAAACATTCCTGATAAAATTTTTGAACGGCCGCTTAAAATACCGCTTAATCCGCCAGGGGTAATGCCAATTTCGCTTGAAAACCTTCTTAAAGAATACCCAGACGATTCTATTATGTTTTTTAACCTTTCACGTGTTTTGTTTATATCGTTCACTGAATTAACAATTTTATAAATAATGGGCGTACAGCAAATTTATTGTTGACAAAATGTAATCTGAATTGCGTATATTTAGTTATGTGTTCGTTGTACGTACACATAATATGTCTACCGGGGGAGAAACCCCTTTCTCCCCTATTTTTTATAATTAATTTTTAAAACAAGTTGACCTTCCATATACGCAGTTGATTCATCATAATGGCAGAAATTCTCGTCGACTTTGGCAAGTTAAAAAAAATTTACACTGGCCTTGGGCAAATATCTTTACAGTACGCTTCGGAACTGGCCAACTTAAAAAATTCAAAACATCATTTTACCTTTCTCGTGCCTGACAATTTTACAGATCAATTCGGTAATTCCATATCATACAAAACACTGTCATTTTTTAACAGACACTTTTCTGCCATAAATAAAAAATATGATCTATGGCATGCCATTCACCAGGATTCGGAATATTTTCCGGCAAAAGAAACACCTTATTTACTTACAATTCATGATTTAAATTTTCTCGAAGAAAAAAGCCCTGCCAAGGCACAGATGAGGTTAAGGCGTTTACAAAAAAAGGTTAACCGCGCGTCAGCTATCACCTTCATTTCAAATTTTACTGAAAAGACGGCAAAACAAAACCTGACAATAAATGTTCCTTCATTTGTAATTTATAATGGCGTTAATATATCAGCTTTTCGTAGCAGTCAAGAACCTGATTTTTTAAAGAATTTTCGAACAGATTTCAATAAACAAGAACCATTGTTTTTTGCGGTTGGCGTAATAAAAGAAAAGAAAAATTTTCAAGTTTTAATTCAATTTTTAAAGCTCCTGAAAAATGGCATTCTTGTAATTGCCGGCGATGACACAGATTCATATGCAGGTTTAATGCGAAATGAAATTAAAAGCTCAGGGCTTGAAAAACGGATCATCATGCCCGGTAATGTTTCTGACATTGATCGCGCATGGCTTTATGAAAACTGTGATGCATTTTTTTTCCCTTCCAGGATCGAAGGCTTTGGATTACCTGTTATTGAAGCCATGAGTTATGGTAAACCGGTTTTTTTGTCAACCTGCAGCAGCCTTCCTGAAATCGGCGGCGACGATGCTTATTACTGGGAGAACTTCAACCCCGATTACATGGCAGACATTTTTAACGAAAAAATAAAATCATCAATGACGGTCTCTAAAGTAAATTCCAGAAAAAAAAGAGCGGCGTTTTTTAATTGGGGAAATGCCGTTAAAAGCTATCTTGAACTTTACGAAAAAATCATTCATCACAGGTTATAAATTATCTTAAGGGGTTGAGCCGCAACCGTGTGCGGCTCAAGGGGGTCTGTGATTTACATTGAAGTGATACGGCAAAGCCGCCGACCCCCTTTTAAGCCGAGTTATGTACATCGATGTACAAGCGGGTTTAAGGCCAATACTTATCGACAAATTCTTTCTTGATGGCAGTTTCTTCTCTACTGTAATATTTTGCCAGAAGTTTCCATGCTGTGTCAAGAATCTGGTTCATGTCGCTTGAAATATCTACAGCAAGAATTTCCCTTGAATAGTCGGCGGCAAAATTTAAACATCTCGTATCGTATTGAGTTAAATCAAATCCGTTTTCTTTTTTTGTATGCGCATAGGCCGCATCGGCATAAAGCCGTATACAGGCGTTCATTACCTGGGAATGATCTGCCCGTGTTTTTTTGCTGATCACCAACTGACGCAGACGAGAAAGCGAACGAAACGGATCGACAATGATTTTACTTACCTCGGTATCTCGTTTAAGAAATAACTGACCTTCTGTAATGTATCCTGTATTGTCCGGAATCGCATGAGTAATGTCGCCGCCGCTAAGCGTGGTTACCGCAATTAACGTAATCGAACCTCCGTCAGGCAACTGAACGGCCTTTTCGTAAATTCGCGCCAAATCGCTGTAAAGCGAACCCGGCATCGAATCTTTTGACGGAATTTGATCCATTCTATTGGATACAATACTCAATGCATCGGCATACAACGTCATGTCGCTTAAAAGAACCAGCACCTTGGCATTTTGTTTTACCGCAAAATGTTCGGCGGCAGTCAGGCACATATCTGGAATTAATAGACGTTCCACAGGGGGGTCTTCGGTTGTGTTGATAAAACTGATGATTCTCTCTTGAGAACCGGAATTATCAAATAAATTTTTAAAATACAAATAGTCATCGTTTGAAAGCCCGATTCCTCCAAGAATAATGATGTCGCTTTTAGCTTCGAGAGCTACCTGGGCCATGATCATGTTGTATGGCTGATCAGGATCTGCAAAAAATGGAATTTTTTGCCCGGTAACGATGGTGTTGTTTAAATCAATTCCCGGAAGCCCTGTATAAATTACTTCTGACGGCTGGCTTCGCCGGACGGGGTTTAGTGAGGGTCCGCCAATTTCTACTTCTTCACCGTCAATTTCCGGACCGCCGTCAATCGGATGACCGTAGGCGTCCAAATATCGCCCCTTTAATTCTTCACCAACGGTTAAAAATGGCGGTTTACCGGTAAAAATAATTTCTGATTCGGTAGACAGACCGTCGGTTCCCTGAAAGACCTGAAGGGTTATTTTGTTTCCGTTGATTTTTACAACCTGTGCGGGGCGGCCGTGAACATAACACAGTTCTTCGATACCAACGTTATCTGCCCTGACTTCGCATGTAGCGCGCGTTATATTTTCTATTTTGGAATACGTTTTCTGAAAAGCCTTTGATCTTATTAATGGTTTCATGAATTTTTTGTTCTCTCGCTTATTAGTAAATTCAGGTTAGCTTCGTGGCTGATAAAATCTTTTTCCTGGTAAACTGAATAGTTCAATTGTTTTAAAGTATTGATGATTTTCTTGAAAAATTCGCTGACTTTTTCAAAATGATCAAAGTCATAATTTTTTTCACAAACTGACAACAATAAATCGACCATATACTTTTGACGAATCAATGGCGTACTGGCATCGACTTTATCAAAGCTGTCCTGCTGAAGCAAGACAAAGTCGATCACCTCTGACTTCCAGAACACTTCATGATAATCGACGGGTACCCCGTCGTCGCCCAAAATACCAATTTGATCTTTAATATCCTTGCCTCTGATCAAAATGTTCATCAGACGGCTGACCTTTGTTGTCCACTGAATATCAAATATTGTGTTAAGTTCCTGCTTAACCTCGTCATATTCAAGATACTTTGAATAACTTTCGATCGGGTCAATTGCAGGGTACCTCTTACTGTCGGCGCGGCTTTGCGATAGGGCATAAAACGCACGCGCGACTTTGCGGGTTGCTTCGGTAACAGGTTCTTTAAAATTTCCGCCGGCGGGGCTAACGGTTCCAATAAAAGTAACAGACCCGCTTTTGTTATTTTTCAGCCATGTAAAACCGGCTCTGGCATAAAAGTTGGCGACGATGGCAGAAAGATCCATCGGATAGGCGTCAGGACCAGGTAATTCTTCCATACGATTTGACATTTCACGAAGAGCTTGCGCCCAACGGGATGTCGAATCTGCCAATATAAGAACTTTTAAGCCCATGGCGCGATAATATTCGGCAATGGTCATGCCCGTGTATACCGAAGCTTCACGCGCTGCAACCGGCATATTTGAAGTATTGCAAATGATGATGGTTCTTTCCATCATTTTTCTTCCGGTTCTTGGGTCATCCAGGTTTGGAAATTCCGTAAACAATTCCACCACTTCGTTGGCTCTTTCGCCGCAGGCCACAACGATAATTAAATCGGCATCGGCATGTTTTGAAATTGTATGCTGTAAAACTGTTTTTCCGCATCCAAACGGCCCTGGAATAAATCCGGTGCCGCCTTCCATCATCGGATTAAAGATATCGATTACCCTTACGCCAGTTTCTAAAATTTTGAAAGGTCTGATTTTTTCTTTGTGAACGCGCACAGGTCTTTTTACCGGCCATGAGAAAACCATGGTCAAAGGAAATTCCTGCCCTTCATTGTTCTTAACCACGGCAATGATATCTTCCAAATTATAACTGCCTTCATTGACGATACTTTTTATGATTAATTTTTCTTTAAATCGAAATGGTACCATGATTTTGTGACTGATCCAGTTTTCTTGAACTTCGCCAAGCCATTCGCCGGCTGAAACTTCGTCGCCGACTTTACATAAAGGCTTAAATTTCCATTTCTTCGTATAATCAAGAGCAGGACTGCTCATACCGCGGGTGATAAATAAACTTTCCATGGCGTATAAATCACTTTGTAAACCGTCATAAACCTTGGCCAACATACCCGGGCCAAGTTGAACCTCGAGCATTTTCCCTGTAAATTCTACCTCGGTTCCTGTTTGTATTCCCCGTGTGCTTTCAAAAACCTGGGCGTAAACTCGCTCATTGTCGATTCGAATCACCTCTGACAAGATACGAAGACCGTTGTACAAAATGTAACAAATTTCATTTTGTATAACCGGACCGCTTACCGAAATCGTTACAAGATTAGATACTATACCTGTTATTTTACCTGTTGTTTTCATATGCATAATTTTTAACTTTTTGAGATATATGATCTATGAATTTTTTGCCTGCTGTCTCGTCAAGTGAGCTCCAACGTATTAAAAGTTGCAGTTTTATTAAATACGCCAGCAGTGTTGATAATGAAAAATTTTCATCGCCGGCCAATTCATCCAGCATTTCCAGTTTCATTAAAATAATTTCTTTTTCATAGTCGTAAATATTTTTAGAATTTAAATTTAAAACTTTAGTCATCCATGAGAAAGTTCCCGAAAGAGAAAAATCATATGACTTGCTTTTGAGCAATAAATCGCTTACTTCATAATCGCCTGAAAGACGCTGACCGGGCCTCTGATCGACCCTCACGCTTTCACGTCTTTCGACCGGTTCATCGTGTTTCATACATTCAATGGCGGTTAATACATTTTTAAAATCGCGATCAAAAACAAACCATCGTTTGATAAAATGACAGTCAAAACCAGGTTGATCATAATTAAAAAAAGAATTTGCCTTATGATCATTCAGCAAGAATATTTCTTTCATGAAATATTCATTGAGTAAATCAATATAACTTGTACCGCTAAATTCAACGAGCAACTTGTGGTAGTACTCTATAAATCGACTCATGTAAGCTGGAATTGTATCTCTTGACTTTATTTCATATTTTAATTCATCAAGAGTATAATTACCCCAAGGCTGAAATTTTTCTTCAGGATTTGACTCACCCTCAAGCAAAATCATTAAATTGCTATTGTCAATTGGGTATCGAATGTAACGTACCGCAAGCCTGTCCTCATCTGACAAGGAGTCAATTACCTCGTTAAACAAATACGCAAGTTCCCTGTAATCTTTTTTTTCGTTAAAAGAAATATCAGGCAATGAGGCATAGAGAAAATAATAATTTGATTTCATGATTGGTTAAGCCAGATCGCCGAACAAAAGCTTTCGCGTTCGCGTTTTTAAGTAATGCCGAAATAATTCTTGAAATGACTCAACATTCATGTCAATTTTATACGAACCGTCTTTAGGAATGATCTGAAACCCCCCTTTGATCGCTTCCGAAGATTCTACAATTACCTTTTTACGTAAAACATCTGAAACTTCTTTTTCAAACCACTTGTTAAAACCCTGTAAATCTTTTTCAGAAAACAAAACAGTCAGTGAAGGCTGTTCATGGGAATCACATCGCCAGTTCTCTATGATTTTACCAACCCAGTGAGAAAGAGTTTTGGAATCGGAAAGATCAGCTGCAGTTTTTTCGTCAATGGCATGAGCTAAAATCATGTCGGTAACTGTTTGATGAAAATCATGGATAATTTCTTTCGCCGCAATTCTGGTTTCTGTTTCAACGTGCTGCTTGAATATTTTTGACTGATCTTCGGCCTCTTTTATAATAAGGCGGGCGTCATTTCGCGCATTGGCAATTATTTGAGCCGCTCTGTCCTCTGCATCACGAATGATTTCTGCTGCCCTTTTTTCGCCTTTCTCAACGCCCTCTTCGTAAAGAGCTGTCGTTAGTTTTTGAATTTGTTCTTGTGCCATATTTAAAATAACGCTTTTTATCGTTTTAAAGGCTGTCAAGTAAATATTATATTCACATCAAAATTGGAGGGGGGCTATGAAAATTTTCAGAAATGAATTTTCCTCGCCCCCCTGCCTCATCTGCCTCCGGCAGATTCCGGCACCCCTTAAAGTAATTGATCAGGCTTTTACAAGTGTTAAAAGTGAAATCTCTGATGGAACTCCGGTACGAAGCGGAGGCCCCCAGTAACCGGTACCACGATTGACATACACCATCATATGATTTCCATTTTGTCCTGCATGTTGATACAACCCTGCATTGTAACGAAAAAACAACGGTACTGCCATGTTGTAAGGAAAAAACTGCCCTCCGTGGGTATGCCCGGAAAGCTGCAAATGATAACCGGCGTCAAGAGCCAGATCAATATCTGTTGGCTGATGTGCCAATAAAATTTTAATGTCATTTAAATTGGCGCCCTGAATGGCTTTCA
The DNA here is from genome assembly GCA_029857955.1 of Spirochaetia bacterium. Lineage (GTDB taxonomy): Bacteria > Spirochaetota > Leptospiria > Turneriellales > JAOUFE01 > JAOUFE01. The sequence goes on along the minus strand of JAOUFY010000004.1, from coordinate 33,796 downwards.
AAGGCTCGTACAAATGACCTGCATTTGGCCCTGCCCTGTGATCGGGAACTCCGGCAATGATTAAATTTTTTTTGTCTTGCTTTTGGCTGCGCATTTCATTTTTACTGAAAGCTTTTCTGATTATATCGTGATCATTCATAAGTACTTTTACGCCAAGTTTTTCGATTTCAACCAGCCAGTCTTCAACGCCGGAATAATATTCATGATTTCCGGTTACAAAGTAACTTCCATGAACAGAAGAAATATCTTTTAAAACCGCAGCCTGACTTCTCAATTGAGAGACAGTACCGTCAACAAGATCGCCGGTTATAGCGACCAGATCCGGTTTAAGTTCGTTTACATGGCGAACAACTTCACTTAAATATTTACCATCAATGAGAAGTCCCAGATGAATATCTGATATTTGCACAATTTTAAAACCGTCAAAGTGATCTGGTAAACCGGCAATCGGTATTTTAGATTCATATACTCGAGGCGGTTTTCTGGCCTGGTAGGCGCCGAGACCTACAACTAACGTTGAAAAACCTAAAACAGCATAGTTACTTTTTACAAGAAATTCACGACGCGATATTTCCTGCACAGAATGATCCTGAGGCGCATCATCTGAAACAATCCATCTCATTAAAATAATTTTAAAAATATATTTTTTAACCGTACGAAACAAAATTAAAACCGAATCTCGGCTGACCATAACAGGAAACAACGTAAAAATAAATCCAAAAAAAAGATAGGCGATCCATGAAACCGTTGTCACAGATTCCTTTTTAAACCTCATTAAAAAAAATGGTAAAAAAGTAGAATATACAAATATAAAAAGCCCTGCGAAGGCATATATATTTGCGCGGCCTTTTAAACGAAATGGTTTTAAAAATCGACGGTAAAAATAATAAAAAACCAGAGAGTATAAAATAGAAACAATTCCAATAAACAATACAATATGACTGTGCTTCATGGTTATCCTTTAATGTTTATGAGCGGTTTAACGTGATCGACAAGATCAACCACAATATGATTTTGCATACGAATGACTTCGTCAAGATCTTTATAGGCAAAAGGGGCTTCATCAAGCGTATGACCGCTTACGTCAGCAGCGATTCCCTTCATGGCGTTTTTAAATTCTTCCAGCGAGATGAGGCTTTTTGCATTCTTTCGGCTCATCACCCTGCCTGCTCCATGAGACGACGAATTTAAATATTTTTCGTCGCCAATACCTCGGGTGATGTAAACGCCGTCTCGCATATTACCAGGAATAACGCCAAGCTGGTCTTTTGCGGCAGGAGTTGCACCCTTTCGATGCAAAACTCCGTCGGCTCGAACTTCAGCATGGTTATGATTTTCGTTGATCAGTGTAGGCAGGATTTGCTTTTTCCACTGTTGATCGCTATATGACAATACACCTGTAACGATGCTTTTTACCATATCAAGTCGATTGGCTAAAGCATAGTCAAGCATAAACAACATGTCGCGTTCATAGGCTTTACCAGCTTCGGAATCAAGTTTAAGATATTTTCCAATTTTCATATATCGTTCGGCAACCTGATGACCGGCATTTCGCGAACCGGAATGTATGGTGATGAATACATCGCCTTCTTTGTTTTTACCAATTTCAATAAAATGATTGCCGCCGCCAAGCGTACCAAGCTGGGATTGTATTTTTAAATTTACTGAAGAGGAAAATTTTTTATCTTCGGAAGCTGATGTAAAGTTTATGTATTCGCGATATGCACCATGACTTGAAAAACCAGAGGGTACAACGGCTTTTATACGGTTATGAATGGAAACAGCTTCCCGTTCGTCGCAAATGATTATATTTTCTTTATCAGGTAATTTTACCTGACACATACCGCATCCAATATCATAGCCGACAAACGACGGCGAAATGATACTGTCGGTCAGGGCGACACTACCAATCGGCAAATCATAACCGGCATGAATATCTGGCATAACGGCGATTTTTTTTACAAAATCATGATTTAATGCCTTCTGTAATTGTTCAAGAGCCTCCGGTTCTATTGCGTTGAGCGGTATCAGACTTGTCAGTTTGTGAGAATTTTGCATCGAGTATTAAAGACTGACGTAAGTTTAGCGTCAAGTCAAATATCTGATTTTCTGACTAAAGTTCAAACATCTGTTTTAAGATCCAAAGAAAATGCGGCCAAAACTGACTTTGCCTGTTACATTCAACTTGACAAAGTCAATCCATATGTTAAATGTCTGTCATGAAAGGTTCATTTGTAATTGCGCTGGATCAGGGCACAACAAGTTCGCGGGCTGTTCTGGTTGATCAAAATGGCAGCATCTGCGATATCGCTCAAAAAGAATTTACACAATATTTTCCGCAGCCGGGATGGGTCGAGCACGATCCTGAAGAAATTTACAACTCGCAGCGGTGGGCATTTGAAGAAATTCTTCGTAAAAATAATCTCCAGGAAAGTGAAATAAAAGCCATCGGCATCACCAACCAGCGCGAAACCACCATTGTGTGGGAACGCTCCACCGGTAAAGTTATTTCAAACGCCATTGTATGGCAGGATCGCCGTACCGCTAAAATCTGCGACGCCTTAACAGCAGACGGGTTTGGCGACTACGTTCGTGATAACACAGGGCTTGTGATCGACGCATATTTTTCAGGAACTAAAATACAATGGATGCTTGAAAACGTGCCCGGCGCCAGAGAAAAGGCCAACCGCGGCGAATTGCTGTTCGGCACAGTAGACACATGGCTGATATGGAAACTTACAGAAGGCCGTGTGCACGCCACGGATTATTCCAATGCCTCGCGCACAATGCTCTTTAACATTCGAAAACTTGACTGGGACGAAACTTTATTAAAGGCCATGAACATTCCCCGATCAATGCTGCCTGAAGTTCGAAATTCATCGGGTCATTTTGGAGAATTGGTTCATAAATCTCACACGATACCCATCACGGGAGTTGCCGGAGATCAACAGGCCGCACTTTTTGGAAACGCCTGTTTTAAAACCGGTACTTCCAAAAATACCTATGGAACCGGCTGCTTTATGTTGATGAATACGGGAGACAAGGTGATCCAGAGTAAAAGCGGCCTTGTATCAACCATTGCCTGGGGAATTGAAAATAAAGTAAGTTATGCGCTTGAAGGTTCTGTGTTTATTGCCGGAGCCGCCATCCAATGGCTTAGAGACGGCCTGCATCTGATAAAATCGGCAGGAGAAACTTTTGAATGCGCCGAACGTTCTTACCAAAGAAACCCTGAAAACCCTGTTTATGTGGTACCGGCATTTGCCGGTCTCGGAGCCCCTTACTGGGACATGTATGCCCGCGGCGCAATTTTTGGTTTAACCCGCGACACCAGCAGCGATGACATTGCCAGAGCAACCCTTGAGTCTATGGCCTACCAAACCAGAGATATTGCAGAGGCCATGGTCAATGACTCGGGAATCGATATGCAAAAACTTCGGGTTGACGGAGGCGCCTGTGCCAACAACTTTCTCATGGCTTTTCAGGCTGACATCTTGGGGGTACCCGTAGAACGGCCAAAAGTTCTGGAATCAACTGCTCTTGGCGCAGCCTCTTTAGCGGGACTTGCCGTCGGTATGTGGAGCATGGAAGATCTCAGCTCTCATAAAGAAATTGAAAGAACGTTTCAACCTTCTTTAAACAAGTCACAGCGAAACAACCTGTATCACAACTGGCAGCGTGCCGTGAAACGAAGTATGCGGTGGATTGAAGATTCGCAATAACGCTTAATTTTCAAGTCCGCTGTTCGCTTCACGGATTTAATTATTTTTAAAAATTACCTTTTTCTTCCTGTCTAATTTGCTTGGGTTCTTTACTGACAAAAGCAATGGTGATCGCAATGCTCAAAGCCGCAAGCAGAAAGTAAACTGAATTTATAAATGTAGTCGCCTCGCCTTTTACTACTTCCATTAATATAATGACAAAAACTGCGCCTGCATTGCCCATAAACATGAGAATCCCTGTTGCGGAACCAGCAAATTTTGCGCCTGCAATTTCTTCTGTCATGGCCAGTAACAAGGCGAGAAGCGGTAAAAGAAAAAATCCCATGGCAACGGCAAGAACCATCAATATTTTAACATTTGAACCAAGGCATAACGGATAGGTAACTGCGAAGGCAAATAATGTACACATGATTAAAAAAGGCTTTCGTTTACCTATAGTATCAGATAACGTTGGTATAATCACAGCGCCGAAAATACCGCCAATGTTAATCACTGCGCCAATTAAACCGGCATCTTTACTGGATATACCCTGAACAGCCAGCATAGGCTCAAGCCACGTGGTAACTCCATTGTAATATCCAATACCTAAAAAGCCCATACAAAAAAGCAAAAGCAAGTGTTTGTTACGAATGAGTTTACCGAAGGCGCCCTTTATCATGCTCACTTCATTTGATTTTGGCGCCATGGAATTTGGATGTACCAGTACAAAAAACAATATGGCAGCTATAAAGGTAATGGCGCTGAATATTATCATCGCGCCTTTCATATCGAATGATTCCACGAGTCCCGGAGTGACCCCAAGACCAACAGCCATACCAATGATTAAACCCATAGTTCCCAGGCCGGTAGCAATGGCGGCCTGCTCTCCGTCAAACCAGTCAGAAATCAGCTTTGTAATTCCGTTTAAAATATAAGGTTGAGCAACCGCAATTCCAATTTGACCAATCAGAAGAGCATAAAAACTTTCATCATAAATTCTAAACAACGTCGACAAGGCCATAACAACACTGCCCAGCCCAACGGTAAATTTATAACCTTTTTTATCTACCCAGCTTCCGGCATGTAAAGAAAAGACAAGATAAAGCAATGGAAATACCATGATCAGCAAACTGGCGACCATCTCGGTAACGTTGTATTTGCTTTGAACCCTAGTCAATATAGGCGCAAAATTTAATAAAAGCATCTGACTGACGCCTGCAACAAGCATGTATCCAATGAGCACAAGCCAACGGCCTGGTCTTCTGGTATAGATTTGTCCACTGGACATTTTTTCTGAGGTCATAATTTCTCCTGAGGTAAAACTTTTATAAAATTCAATGAATTTATCATGGGTAATTTTAAAAAATGAATATTATCTGTCAATAGTTTCATATAATGTCCATATGTAAAGACGTTTGGATTATAAATTGAAATGCTGTGATTTTATTTAAGTAAAGAGTATCGATTTTATATTAATTATAATTAAACAAATATTTAAGCTTTAAAATTACTGAAAATAATGGTTATACTCATATTTTCATCATATTATTAATATGTAAGGAGGATTTTATGAAACCAATGAATGATAGAGTTGCCCTGGTAACGGGAGCCGGCTCTGGAATTGGAAGAGAAATAGCTCTGGTTTTTGCCAGAGAAGGCGCGAAAGTAGCCGTGGTAGATTTAAATGAATCCGGGGCAAAAGAAACCGTAAGCATGATTGAGCAGCTGCACAAAGGAAAGGCTGTTTTCATAAAAGCCGATGTCTCTAAAAGCAAAGAAGTAGAAGCCATGGTCAAAACAGTCATTGAAAAATTTGGAAGGATTGATTATGCAGCCAATAATGCAGGTATAGAAGGCGATCAGGCGAACATCATTGATCAAACCGAAGAAAACTGGAACCGTGTAATCGACATTAATTTAAAGGGTATCTGGCTTTGCATGAAATACGAATTGCCACATATGTTAAAACAAAAATATGGAGCGATCGTAAATACAGCATCGGTGGCTGGCTTGGCCGGTTTTGCCGGAATTACACCATACACAGCAAGCAAACATGGCGTGGTGGGTATAACCAGGGCCGCAGCCCTTGAATATGCCAAAGACGGTATTCGAATCAATGCCGTTTGTCCTGGCGTAATTAAAACTCCAATGATTGACAGATTTACACATGGAGACGCCGAAGCTGAAAAAGGCATGATAGCGATGGAGCCCGTTGGACGCCTTGGTAAACCAACTGAAATTGCTGAAGCTGTTGTATGGTTATGCTCAGACGCCGCTTCATTTGTTACCGGATTTCCAATGGCAGTTGACGGCGGATTTATTGCAGCCTGACAGGTACATATGAATTTTCTGCAAAAAATACATTATATATGAGGGAATGAAAATATTTAATATGGATATTTTCACTCCCGTTTCTTTTCGCAAATTCTTTTCCATAATACACACAAAATATTTTTTGGAGACAGGTTTTGAACATACGGTTTTAAGCATAAATGAAAAAACCCATGCCCCTGAAACCAAAAGTATCAAACGCAATAAAAAATACCAAAGGTTCATCCTTAAAATTTGTAGACGAATTTTACAAAAAAACAAATTAATGAAATTTTTAGTATCCCATTTGAGTTAATAACTTTTTATTACACTTCATGCATTCAATCTTTCAAAAACGGATACCCAAAGTAATTAAAAACTAACATATCAAAACGATGTAAACAATGATCGATGAGAATACAAATGACAAAAAATATTGCGACATCGAAACCGGCATTTGTCCGGTTTCGAGTTTTAAAGAGCTGTCTGCGGCGGGTTCTCATGAGGAAAATAACAAAGTCGAAATCATCTATGTCGGCGACCCGATGTGTTCATGGTGCTATGGAATTTCTTCCGCTTTAATTCAACTGCGAGATCATTTCTTGCAAACTAAAATCCCGTTTAAAATAGTCGTCGGCGGTCTAAGACCCGGCGGCGGAGGAAAGTGGGACATCAACATGAAGGAAATGCTAAAACACCATTGGGAACAGGTTCGCCAAAAAAGCAGCCGGCCATTTGGTTATAAGCTTTTTGAGTTGGAATCATTTAATTACGACACCGAACCGCCATGTCGCGCGGTGGTAGCGGCAAGACCGTTAATCGGGGCAGCAGAAATGGAATTTTTTGAGGCCATACAGCGTAAATTTTATGTCGAATCAGAAAATCCAGCCAGTCTTGATTTTTATAAAAGTATTTGTGATGAATTTAAAATTAACTATTCGGAATTTAAAACCCGTTTTGAAAACGAAGAAGTCAAAGACGAAACTTTCATGGAATTTGACTTAAACCGCAAATGGGGCGTGCAGGCTTTTCCTGCTGTTATATTGTCCAAAAACAATAAACGGCATTTTATCACACATGGCTACAGTTCTTTTGAAAAGATGAAAAACATGATTGAAAAATTAATGGGACCAAAGCCTCAGAGTTCGATATAGATTTATTTCACCTAACGAAAATCTGCTTTAATCATGGCTCCGCACGATGCGGGGCAAGCCTGCGAATGACCACGATGGTCATAAGGTAGGCTCCACACGATGCGGGCCAAGCCTACGGAATGACCACGATGGTCATAAGGTAGGCTCCGCACGATGCGGGCCAAGCCTACGGAATGACCACGATGGTCATAACGATCGGTGCTTGGTTAACCACCACTGTAAATATATTTTTGACAGAGACCAACCCCACGAGTTTCATTCTCTCAACTTCTTTTTTTTCAAATCACTAGAAATGCCAAACGAATAAATAATTTTATCCTGGTTAAGAAGCATATGGTTCTCTAAAGAAATATTTGGTTTCTTTTTTCCATGTATAACCTTCATCATTTAATATAAGCTTAGGCACATCAATTGCATTTGGACTCTTAAAAATAATAATTATTATATCCCGTCCATATACCGAAATATATTTCACTCTCGATTCTTTATGAGAACCAATATCTAACACATTTGTTATTTTATTATCGATTAATACAATTATTTTACATTTGAACCGCGAACGTTATTTCGCCGCTCTTCTGATTGTCGATCATGATCTCGTATGTTTTCTTCGGTATTATTTTAATTACCATGATTCAATACTTTAATAAATTGAATTTACATTTAGAAAGGTAATGTTATTTTGATCTTATAAAAAGATTTCAAAGGAATGTTATGACATGCTGAAAAAAGATTCTAATAATATAAACTCTACCAGCGATCATCTTCTTGAACATTTAACAAATAACGCCATAGATAGAAACGCCTTTTTGAAACTGACTCTAAAAACTTCGGCGCTGGTTTATCTTGCCATGAATGTCACAGGATGCAATTTATCAAAAAAAGCGCCCGTTGCTTTAAAAAAACTCAGCGACCAGAATTATGAAAACATCACCATCATGGGTAATTTTTTTATAAAAGATATGCCTGTTCAAAATTTTAACATCGGGCAGGCCCTTGATGAATACCTTTATGGAGCAAAAAACCCACACCCTACAGAAAAAGCTATTCTTGAACTGGTGAGCATTCCATCTTCCATATTAGGAATGCTTTATATAAACAAATCATTAATCACCCTGACCCATATGAACGACGCTGAAAAAGAAATGACTTTTTTAAAATGGAGAAATTCTCATGATCCTCTGCAGCGAGGAATTTATACGTTAATGCATAAACTTTGCATGTCTCTTGTTTCGGGTAACGTCGATTATCAAAAATACACAGGAATCTCCATATGAATGTTGACATGTATCTGGATCAGGTCATTACCCCTGAAAAACATATCGAAATACGAAAAAAGCTGGGATTAAAAACAAACATCTGGAAGTTTTCTGCCGATGCCGTCGTCATTGGTTCCGGCGCAGGCGGCGCTGTCGCAGCGGCAGAATTATCGGCCAAAGGTTTAAAAGTAATTTTAATTGAAGAAGGCTCATTTTTTGGCCCCGATAAATTTTCTCCAGATGAATATCAAGGTCTTGCCCGTATGTACCGCGATGGAGGAATCATTTCTGAAGAAGAAGGGCGCGTCTCTATTTTACAGGGACGTACTTTAGGCGGCTCTACAACTGTAAACTGGCAGGCATCTTTATACCCGGAAAATCACGTGACCGAAGAATGGAAAACAAATTTTGGTTTAGAAGGGTATGGAAAAAAGGAAATGTCGACCTACATCGATCAGGTTCATCAAAGAATCGGAGTTCATGAAGTGCCTGTTTCGATGCGAAACGAAAACAATAACGTCTTGTTTAAAGGCGCCCGCGCTATGTCCCTAAACCCTGAAGTATTAAAAAACAACAGCCGCGGATGTGTCGGACTTGGACGATGCTCTCTGGGCTGCCCCATTAACGCCAAGCAATCCATGTCACTTACCTACATTCCCGATGCCATTGCAAATGGCGCCACGGTCGTTACAAACATGCAAGCGGTAAAAATCTTTGACGGAGATGAAAAAAAAGTTTTAGCGGAATTTTCACCTGATCGCTTTGAATCTATACCTTCGGGTATTTTTGAAAAAATGGAGATTACAGCAAGGGTCGTCATCATCAGCGGCGGCGCAATTGAATCGCCGGCCTTGATTTTACGCAGCGGCCTGGGTAATTCCATGGTGGGTAAACATCTTAAAATTCATCCTACCCAGACAATTTTTGCAAAGTTTAACCGAGAGATAAACATGTTTCAGGGAATTCCGCAGTCTGTCGTTATCAGCAAAGGTCTGCCTGCAAATAACGGATATGGCTTCTGGATGGAAGCTGCTCCTTATCGACTAAACCTCACAACTGCCCTCGTGCCTTTTTATGGAAAAGAACAATTTAAAACAATGAAAAATTACCGTAACTTTCACGCTGGCATTGTTTTAGCTAGAGACGGCGCAGGCTCACCGGTAAATTCTTCTGTTGAATGGAAATTTGGAAAAAGAAAAATTTATTATAAGCTGTCTGACGCTGACGCAGCCAATATGCTGCTGGGGTTAAAAACTCTAGCCGAAGTACAAACTGCTGCCGGCGCAACTGAATTGATCTTACCTTTCAGGAGTTTAACAAAACCCTTTCCCGTTAGAAAAGGACAGGACTTTAGCTGGATTTTATCTGAATCGCAAGAAAACTTTTTTGCCGTCGGAAGCGCCCACCCTCAAGGTTCAATACAAGCCTCGGCAGATTTAAAAACAGGAGCCGTCGCCCCGAATTTTGAACTTTATGGGCATAAAAATATTTTCGTCATGGATGCATCTGTTTTTCCGACGGCGCTTGGCGTGAACCCGCAAATCACCACAATGGCGGTCATCATGCGAGCCGCCCGTACATTGGCAGCTTCTTTGGCATTGCCTGTTCGATGATTTGAATTTATAAAAGGGGAAGCGAAAACCTTGAGCCTGGCAAAAGGTTGAAGCGGGGGGAGAAACGTTTGATCGCGGGGCTGTCTAAAAGAGGTCGCTGAGTGGTTTTTGTCCCTTATTTCGATACAAAAATGGCCTTTTTATGCAAAAAGAGACCGTTTTCACTCAATAAACGGGGCAAAAATTGTATCGATGCAACTTTTTAGACAGCCCCGCGAAATGAACAATTTTCCATCTTCTCCCCTTTTTAAAACATTTGACGTCTACAGTAAAATACTGTCTTGTCATTTTATATGAAAATCAAAAGGAACTTATGTTAAATAAAAAAAAGGTCACGGTTACCGGCGGATCCGGCTTTCTGGCATCTCATTGTATTTTACAGCTTTTACAAAATGGTTATAGCGTAAAAACCACGATCCGCAACAAATCGAGAGAAAAAGATATTCGAAATTTATTAAGCGAAAATGTAAAATATTCTGCGAATCAATTGACCTTTATTGAAGCCGATTTAACATCCGACAAAAACTGGGATGAGGCTGTAAAAGGTTCTACCTGTGTATTACACGTCGCTTCGCCTTTACCTGCCGGTATTCCGAAAGATGCGGAAAATGAGTTAATAAAGCCTGCTGTTGAAGGTACACTTCGCGTACTTACCGCTTCTTTAAATAACAAGGTAAAACGTGTGGTCATGACTTCATCCATGGCGGCCATTTCTTATGGGCATCCCTACCCTAAAAATATTTCTATGCTCGATGAAAATACATGGTCTGATGTTCATGGCAAAGATAATGCTCCCTATATGATCAGTAAAACCCTTGCTGAAAAAGCGGCCTGGAATTTTATTGAAAATAAAGCAAGTCGCAAGTTAGAACTGGTAACCATCAATCCTTCTGCCATTCTTGGTCCGATTCTCGGCAATGAATGCGGAACTTCCGCATTGATAGTTAAAAAAGTTCTTGATAGAGATGTGCCGGCCCTGCCCAACCTTGGTTTTCAAATAGTCGACGTCAGAGACGTTGCCCTGGCTCATTTAAAAGCCATGACATTACCGGAAGCAAACGGTAAAAGAATTATCATCACTGATCGATTCGTCTGGTTTACCGAAATTGCCGCCATTCTTGCCGAAGAATTTGCGCCTCAAGGGTATAAAATACCGCGTTTAACGATACCCGATTTTTTAGTTAAATTATTTTCATTGTTTGACAAAGAAACCAAAGGTGTTTTATTTGAGCTGGGCATTAAAAGAGAACTCAGCAATAAACGCATGAAAACCCTTCTTGGAATATCGCCGATACCTGCCAAAGAGTCGATTTTAACAACTGCCCGTACATTGATATCGAAAGGTTTAATTAAATCAAAATAATTTTATGAATACCGACAGTACAAACGGACAACAACGTAAAAACATCAAAGCCGGGCTGAGGGTTAGAATTGTTCTTAAAGCTGATCAGCGAAGCGGTAAACTAACAGAGGGAATTGTCCAGAATATTTTAACCAACTCTCCAAACCATCCTCACGGCATTAAAGTCAGGCTTACTTCGGGCGAAGTTGGTCGAGTTAAAGAAGTGATCGAAAAGGGAATTACCCTGAACAAAACGCCGATGTGAAAAAGTACCGCGATAACAGATAAAACCAACAGAAAATGCAAAGCAAATTTAAAAGGTATTTTTCGAATCATTTCATTTCACCGCCAAAACCAGTTTTTTTAAAAGATTAGATTTTATGAAATGGAAAATTTTAGAGATCTCCGGTGTAACGAAAATATAAGAGGGGAAGCGAAAAAGCCCGCCCCCCGACTTCGCCTCAATCTTTCGGTTATTATACAACCGGAAAATCAAGACGACTTCGAAGGGCGGGCTTTGAAGCGTGGGGAGCTTACTCCCCTTTAAATTAATAAATTAATTTAAACGCTGACTACCAACGTCTGTCACGGTTTCCACCGCCGCCGCCGCCACCCTGTGGTTTTTGCTGCGCTTCGTTTACCTTAATGTTACGACCGTTAAGATCTTGACCGTCAAGTTTTGATATTGCTTTGATGCCCTCGTTTTTTGAGGCCATTTCAACAAAGCCAAATCCTTTTGATCTGTTTGTGTCACGATCCATGATGATCTTCGCACTGACGACTTCGCCAAATGGTGAGAAAAGATCGGTCAATGCCTGATCGTTTGTTCCGTAATCCAGGTTTCCTACGTATATTTGCATTAAATGCTCCTTGTGTTTTAGTTAGATGAATTTAATTTGAAAGGAATAAAATACGTGAGGATTATACTGAGATACTCTGCGGGATAAATATTCTAAACAATTGAACTTCAACTTGTGGACACTACTCGTTTGTGCCCTGCAATGTAAAGCACTAAAAATAATTTTACCTGAAAAAAAGGTAACTTCATATTTGCGTAATTAAAGAATTATCCTGATTTAGATAGAGAATATTATTGAAAATTAAAAAATCAGGCCTGGAAACAAATTCTCCATTACCAGGCTTGATTATGTATTAAATTGAATTTAATTATTTGTCGAGAGGCTTATTTTGCGCTGACCATGCTACTGTACCGCCAGAGATGGATTTTACATTCGTGTATCCCTGACTTTTTAAATACTGAGTTGCCGCCATGGATCGTTTGCCTGAGCGGCATATAACATAGATTTCTGACGTTTTTTCAAACGGAACTGTTGCGCCTGAAGTTAACTCATCTAAAGGCAATGTTACCGCGCGAGGTACATGACCTGACTGATACTCTTCTGGCGTACGAACATCCAGCAATTGAATTTTTTCATTGCTGTCATAGGCTGAGATAAATTCATTCATCCCAATTTCAATACTTGAAGCTTCTAAAGCCTTTGGTTTACAATTTGATAAATTTACAAATAAAATTGTAAGAAATATTATTTTCACCGCGTTATTTACTGTTTTCATTGATTCTCCATTTTTAACTTGTTAAATTTAAAATTAAATTTCTGCCGGCATTAAATTGACATGACATACTTTTTAAAATTTTAACTTTTTAAATATGCCAAAAATCCCTGGGTTCGACCATAATATTATCATTTTCTAATATACTATTTTTTAAAATTTTACCCGGCTGGTTTATTCCTTAAGTTTTAAAAGTAAAGCCTGCAAATGAATTATCTAAAACCAGTGAACTAACCGATAATCAATCTATGAGTATTCATAAAAAACAGTCTTTACATTTATTAATACTGCTCCATTTTTGCTCCTTATTTATTTGTAATTGCGGTTCAAGACAAATTAAAGATAAAGACAGCCTTGACATAAATCATGAACAGGCAAAAAGCGGCGACAAAAATAGTTATGAAAATTATGAAAAGGCACTGGAAAAGGCACAAGAAGAAAATAATCCCGAACTTCAGGAAATGATCATTAAGGACTTGGCATCCATACCCACAGATGAATCAAGGGAATTGTTAAAAAAAGAAGCCCAGTCAGAATCAACCTCCAACGAAATAAATACGATGGCATTAAACGGTCTTTACGAGCAAAGTAAGGCCAGCGACGACCCTGAGGTAACTAAAAAAATATATAGCGATATTATTGATATCATTAAAAAAAATGCAGATAAAAACAACGGATTATCTTCAAATGAAATTCAAATACTTGGTGAAATTAAAGATGATGAGTCCGAGAAATTACTCATTGAAGATTTGCTTAAACCATCTGAAAATGATGAAATTCGAAAATCAGAGATTGTTCAAGCTTTAGTTAGAATCTTCGTCGATCGAAAAAATGAACTTAAAAAACAAAATGAACTTGAGTCCCCAGATTTGGAAAAAAAATCAAAACTGGAAGCCTCCTTTAAAAATATTGAAGATACATTGCTGAATTTAATTAAATCAGATACATCAAAAATTTTAAAAACAACTATTTTAAATGAACTGTACAATGCCTACACTCCAGATTCTCGAAATAAATTTATGGCGATGTACAATAGCAACATATACGACGAAGAGACAAAACTTCTAATTTTAAAAGTTCTTGGTTATCAAAAAGACCCTGGGAATGATGAAATCATTCGGTCATTAAAAAGTGAATTTCTTAAAACAGAAAACACTAAAGAACATACCCGCATATTAAACAGAATTGGAGCATTAATGCCTGAAGACTTTAAGGTCATTAAAGCTGAACTTGAAAAAGAAATGGAAAAAATTATTAGAAGAAAAGAGCTAAAGGCGCTGTCTGCCAAAGGCCAGATCATCATGTTAAAAACGGTATTAAAAAAATATCATATATCAGACGTTTTGATCGATAAAATTCAAGCGGCAACAGAAGAGCTGTCGCTCGACAAAACTACCCCGATGAAGGCAGAAGCCGTTATTTTGTTTTCAAGTGTAAGAGAAATTTATCCGAATAAAGATTTTTTTGAGATACAAAAAGCCGTTCAAAATGGTTTGCGACTGCCAGGTCTTTTTTTGGCAATACTAAATTCCATTGATAAAGATTTCACGTCTCATGACATGAAAATTTTAACGATCAAATCTGTCTGGAAAATTGAAGAAGCAGATGCCGAAAATATCTACAAAGCATACCAGAACGAAAAAGGACTCTTAAGAGAATTACTGCACTGAATTCTATTTTTTTATTTTTCGTCCCAGGCTTTGATCGCCCGCTTCTCGATGCCAACGTGAGCAAACAGCCGATCAACGATAAAATCATAAATGTCATTTAAAGTTTCGGGATGATGATAAAAGCCCGGCGATGCCGGTAAAATCACAGCGTTAGCCAGCGTCAGAAGGCGCATGTTTTCAAGATGAATGAGGTTGTATGGAGTCTCGCGCGGAACTAATATCAGCTTACGGCGTTCTTTTAAAGAAACATCCGCCGAGCGTTCAATTAAATTTGAACTGACGCCGCCGGCAATTGCGCCGAGAGTTTTCATGCTGCAGGGTAAAACGATCATTGCGTCAAAAAAAACGGAACCGCTTGAAGGCGCAGCTGAAATATCGCGGTAATCATGTCTGTAAAATTTGTGATAAACGTTTTTTTTATTTATCGAATAAACTTCTGATAACTTATCTGTAAGTTCATTTGTACAGATGCCAAAAGGTATATTTGCAAAATTAAATCCGTATTCTGAATCCATCACGGTAAAAAAATTATCGCTGGCCATCCAGTGCGTTTCGCCGGATACCGAAAGCAAATGATAAAAAAGTCTCATCAAATAACCGCTTCCTGAACCGCCCGTAGAAGCGACAATTAGTTTAATATTTTTGTCATTCATAGTCCGCTGTTTGAGAGGCTGAAATTTACAACATCCAGAAAAGTAAAAATTAAAAACGACAGACTGACAACGCTGTTGTAATTAAAAAAAGCAACCGGAATTTTATCGCGATTAAGGCGGCTGCCCCAGCCGATCACAACATGTTCTGCAAAAATCATAAATATGATCAATACATTACCCATAAAATAATAAACGTGAGCATGAATATTTATGCCTAGAGATATAAATCCCGCAATGCTGAACAAATGCAGTACTGCAGAAATCCACAATGACGAAGTAATCCCCAGTCGAGACGGCATGGAGTACAAATTCATTTTACGATCAAAATCAACGTCCTGAATAGAATAAAGAATATCAAAACCGGCAATGTAAGTACTTAAGGTTACAAACAAAATCCATGCATCCAACGGCAGACTTTGCGTAAGGGCAATGTATACGGCCAAAGGAGCCATTCCAATAACGGCGCCAAGCCAGAGATGACAAAACCATGTAAAGCGCTTGCTGTAGCTATAACCGGCCAGTAAAATTAAAGCCGGAAACGAAACAACAAAAGCAACAGGACTAAGCAAATAAGAAAAAATCCAGACAACCAGCAATGAAAAAGCCGCAAAAAACCAAACCTGCCCAATGGTCAACTTTCCACGAGGTATTTCACGCCCGCTGGTTCGCGGATTCATCGCGTCAATACGAGCATCGGCAATTCGATTGATCGCCATAGAGAAACTGCGAACGCCGGTAAAGGCAAGCACAATAAAAACCGTATCCAGCCAGGTGATGCGGACAAGATGCTGATCCCATATAATCATCACGGCAACCAGGGCAAATGGCAGGGCAAAAACCGTATGCGAAAGTTTCACCATACGTGAAAAATCGCGAATCATTGTAAAAATTTTCAACACACCGTCTTAATGAGGCATAGATCTAGCCGGTCAACTTTTTTAAGCATGCAGCCGGACACGAAAAAACGGCAGCATTGTCGAGACAACCCTGCCGTATTGATAATACAGGGCGGCCGCAACCGAATTTATCGCTCACAGGAATCGTGACAGATGGTATAAAAAATATTTATAATATGCTTGATGTTGTAATCATATTAAATAAAGTATCTTAAGTTTACATATGAAAATTTATCTTCACCAGACTCAAATTCATGACAATTCAGAAGTTAACTTTAAAAACCTTACCGAGGTTTTTGAAAACAATCTGCACGTTGATATAATCATCTGCCCCGAAGTTTTTTTAAGCGGATTTAATTATAAAAACCTGAAAGCCATCGCTCATGAAAGTGAATTATACTTGCGAAAAATTCAATACCTGTGTAAATCATCAAAATCAGCTTTTCTCGGTTCCTTTTTCTGGGAAGAAAAAAACCGGTTTTATAACCGCGCTTTTTTTGTTGATGAAACCGGCGGCTTTCTCGGTATTTATGATAAACAATATTTAATTCCCGCTTTTCAGGAAGACAAACATTTAACTCCGGGAAAAAATAACATTTTTTTTACTTTTAAAGGTATGCAGATTGGTCTTGCCATTTGTTATGATCTTCGATTTCCAGAGCTGTTTAGAAAATATGCGGCAAAAGAAACAGATTTAATTTATCTGATAGCGCAATGGCCTGTTGAACGCATTGATCATATGATTGCCTTGGCAAAGGCAAGGGCCATTGAAAATCAATGTTATTTTGTTGTTGTAAATGCAATCGGCCATTCTTTTAATCAAAACCTGGGAGGACATTCCATGGTTATTGGCCCTAAAGGAAATATTTTACTGGATCTCGGCAAAAGCAAAAAAGGCAATGATACGCAAATTCATCTTTCTGAAGTTTTAAAATGGCGATCGGAATTTCCGGCTTTATATCAATATTCGCGCCCTAAAATATTTAACCCTACTTTTTTAAATAAATTATTTTTTAAACGTTGAAATATAACACGATAACCAGTGGCTTTAAAATAAATTAGAACATATTTTTTTACAATATAAAATGAAATATACATCCCTTAAAGAAGATGAATTTATAAAGGTTTTTTACAAATGGCTGCGGCCAGATGAACCCACAGTTTTACTGTGCCGAAACGTAATGGACATCATGAGACTAAGAATATACTTTCATGAAAACTACAAAATAAAATCTTTTTTTAATGTTCATTTTCTCACCATTGACCAATGGATAAAAAAAATTCTTCCGTTTCAAAAGTCATCAGACAAAATCATTCATACGAAACTTGCAGAAAAAGCAATGATATTCCAAAAAGTCAGTGAATTTGAAAAACTAATTGAATCAGAAAATGCAGTACGAAAATCATCCGCATATCTTCGTGAACTTTTAAAACTTCCTGCGTTTAAAAATGAAATTCTTTACCTTTGGCATCTTTACTCCTGGAACAGGCAAATTCAACCGGATGAACTTGACATTAAAAAAGAAAATGATTTATCTTCTGAAATTTTTTCATTATTTAACGACGTATATGAGTCAATGAAAAAAAATGACTTACAGACTTTACCCGAAGTATACATCTCGTCTAACTATAACGAAAACAACAATAAAAGCAAAATGTTTCCTGACTCTGAATTTTTAAACATCCGTCAGGTTCTTTGTTTTTTCCCAACGAGCTACAATGTTATTGAAATCCTGAAAATGAATTTTCTTATAAAAAATAATGCAAGCCAATGGAAATTTATTTTCAGAAATGATCTAACTCAAAACAATTCTTCATATGGACATATTTTAAAACCATTGCAATTATCAAGCGAACACGAAATATATTCAATTAAGAATCAAGACAACTTAAAACCGTCATATGGTGAATGGCTCCAGAAAAATAAATATTTTTTCTCAAATGATCATGTACCTAAAGAATTAAAAATACGAATATGTAAAGATACTCACGATGAATATGAATTAATTGCCAGCTCCATACGAAAGTTATATGACAACGGTATTTCGCTTCACAGTATATTTATTCTCTACGCTTCGGCAAGGGAATTACCTATCCTGGAAAACGCCCTGAAAAAACAAGGGCTTGGGTTAAATCATCCTGAAAAATATTCTGCAAAGACAAAATCAATTATATCTATAGCGGCAGATTTAATTGATCTACTTTCACTTAAAAGCGCAAATGACCAACTTACCAGAAATCAATTCATTGAATTATTTTTTAATCCGGTTTTTTATGCTCAAGCCTTAAGCGACAGCGATAATTCGCATGAAGATACCATTCAGTTTATTTACAATAACCATGAAATCAATACTTCGATCAGTCTTAATTCTCTAGTACAAAAAATGAAGACATTAAAAGATCATGAAAATTTTAAAAGTTTTGTAAATGAACTAAAAAACGATCAAAAAAAACTATCGATGAAATTTCTTCCGTCTAAACATTCTGTTCTTTTTTTACAAACATTTAAAAAATATCTCAAACGCTCTCGATTGCCAGATGAAGTCTTTAATGCTCAAATGGAAGCTATCCATAAAATTACTGATAGTTTTTTAATACTCGACAGATATTTTGCAGAAGGTATAGAAGCGGCTTTTTATTATTCTTTGCTTTATGATGAAATCTCCGATTTAAAATTAAAATCTTCGGGAATACCCCGTGATGAACTACCTGTTGTGTATGCGAGAAACGTTCAAGAGGGAGTTCACTCCCCCATTGATTATTTGTTTATCACTAATTTAACTTCTAAAGCTTTTCCTGTTCAAAGTCGTCATCCTGACTTTATGGAAAGCTCTGGCGACGAAATTAAATTTGTACTTAATTTAAGCGCAACCGATCAAAAAAGAAAAATTCAAGACAGCCTGCAGATGGTTCAGCGCGGCTACTGTTTGACATTTAATCTTCAGCAAGACTCCGCCCCGTCAGACTTTATTTTTGAACAAATACCGTCTGAGCCGGGGAAAATTATTAAAAAGGAAAAACTGCTGGCAGACCTTCCTTTTTTTGAACGTAAAAATAAAAATACATGCATGGACTCTGAACAAGAAACCAGCCCGGATAAATTACCCATATCTGAAAATAAATCATCTCAAAGTGTTCAAAACCTGCACCAATCTTTTTTATCAAAATTTACTTTCAGCGACAGCAATAACTACCGGCAAATGTATCAAAACTATACAGGTCTGGTATCTCCCGAAAATATTGAAAAAGTAAGTTCGTCAGGAAACGTAGAAAACCTTGCATGGTGTCCGCAGCTCTTTCATTTTGAGAAAATTAAAAAACTATCGACGCCGGTCAATTACTACGAAGAAAGATTTCTTGAAAAAAGACAAACAGGCACATTGTTTCACGCTTCTGCAAAAAACCTCATCAATCAATTAATATTAAAATTTCCCCAAAAAGAATATTCTAAAATAAACAAATGCATAAATCAAAATGATCTGAATAAACTGCTGATGGAATCGTTTAAAACAGGTGAACAAAATTTACTTGGCGAAAATAAAACAGATTTTGAAATTTTTACGAGATCTGTTTTAAACGAAGCATTTGAACAATTTCAAGATTATTTTAAAAATTTTTTTTACCTTGCTGAAAATGAAAAACATCCGTTGTACGATCATTACCCCCTTTCAGTTGAACTTGCTTTTGAAAACATCGCGCTTGGCTCGTTTACTTTTAAAGGCAGAATTGACCGTATTGATTATTGCCCTGATCAAAAATCTGTCTGTGTACTTGATTATAAAACCGGTAAATCAAAAAACGAATCATGGAGCATTGATGATATTAAAAGCCTGGGAAAATTCCAATTACCGCTTTATATAAAAGCGATCTGTGATATAATAAAGCAAAATGATAATATGTGGAATGTTCCTGTTGAAAATATTCAGGGAGCCTATGAATTTACAGCCCCTTCTAAAAAAACAAAAAATACATATTTTATGGAAATTGAGGAAGAAAATATTTACCCCATAGATAAAATATCAGGCGAACTCGAACTACTCTTAAAAGATGGCTTACATGTACTTTCGGAAACGCTTGCCTCAGGTTATTTTTTTTCATTTGGTCACAAGAAATCTCCAGAAGATAAATGGGAGTCAAAATGCGATTTCTGCAGCTATTCAGGAATTTGTGATCGCGCCCCCTATGTTTCCATGATTAAACGTGTAAATTCCGACCCCATCGCAAAAAAGTTTTTAAACATACTTTATCCAGGAAAATAAAATTTATCATTTACTTTTAATTTTGATTTAAAAAACGTTTGTCCGAATATCCGTTTTATAGAAGAAGGAAATATATGGAACAGGAAAAAACGGGATTAAAGAAAAAATTATTTACTGCCTTGGATAAAATCATAGGTGATCATACTTCACCTGATCAAAAATCGTTTAAACACGGCTTACGTGATGTTGTACGAATCCTCATTGGATCCATCAAGAAATTTCTTGATGATGAGGCATTGCTTCGTGCAGCGTCCATCAGCTATTCTCTCGTTGTCAGTTTTGTTCCCGTCATGGTTGTTGCGCTTTTAGTCGGAGCTAAAATAATCGAAAAAGAAAAATATTTTTTATATGCCCGTGAATTTATTCGAAAACAGGGCATTCCCATTGATCCCGATCCTTATATTAACATCATAAACGAATTGTTAAACAATGCCAATGCCGTAACAGGGATTGGTTTTCTTGTTTTATTATTCACTGCCACAAGCGCCCTTCGTAATCTTGAAGATGCAATGAACCGAATCTGGATGGTTAAAAAGGGACGCCCATGGATTCAAAAAATCAGCGGTTTTTTACTGGTTCTTATTTTTGGACCCATTTTGCTTACAGTCGGTATTTCTCTTGGACAAAGAGTCGTAAATCAAGCAGCTCCGCCAGATCTTGTTTCTTTTGAAGCCCTTGAAAACAAAACAGTAATTACAGGTGAAAAAGCAACGTACTTGACGTATACAAATGGAAAATGGAATCCCGTCGATATTGTTTCAAACATTGATTTTGAGGCCCGCAAAGATACCATTTTATTTAACAAAGAAACAAACAGTATTCTTTCACCTGAAGAAAAAGAGCCGCATTTGCCAAAACTATATAACCCGTCAGTAAAAGATATTTCATGGAGAACTTTTGTTTCGTATGCTTCTCAAAATGGAAAATCATGGATTTTGACGGACAATGGATGCATCATCAACAATATCGGTAACGATGAAAAATTATGGGATATCCAATGTTATGAACGTGAAGATTTTAAACTTCTATTTGATGTACATTTTAATAAAATTAAAATGTATAATGATCAAACCGGTTATATTATCGGAAACAAAGGCTTGATTTTGAGAACCGACAATGGCGGCAAAAGCTGGGTACCAAATTATATCAAAAATATTGACTTCGATTTATATGACATACAAATGCTGGGCCGCGATAAACTTGTCATAGTCGGTGATACATTTTCATCTCTTGTAAGTGAAGATAATGGTATGCACTGGAAACTTTTTAACGAAGTTACACAACTTACTGGAAAAGACAGGGCAACTTTAAATCGTATATATAAGCACGGCAGCGATGTCTGGATAACCGGCGATTATGGAACTTTACTTCACTCATCAGATGATGGAAAAACCTGGAAAAAAAATAACCTGGGTATCAATAACATTGAATTTAAAGGAATTACTTTTATAAATGACAAAGAAGGTGTGATCATTGGAGAAAAAGGTTTTATCCGGTATACAGATGACGCCGGCACGATATGGAAACCAACTGAATTCAATACAAAGGAAAACTTGACTCAAGTAATCTATAATCCAAAAGAAAATAAAATCTACATTACAGGAACAAGATATGAAATATTAAAAAACACTAATGAAAAGTTTTATGAATTTTCGGTTATTCAAAAGTCTCCATTTGCCAGAACCATGCTTTCTGCTTTTGGAAGTTTTATTCTGCCTTTTATAGTCATCGGAATTATTTTCTTTTTATTATACAAAGTTATGCCCTTTACCGAGGTTGTCAATAAAGCGGCTATTTATGGCGCAGCCGTGACTTCTTTACTCTGGGTAGTTTTCCTTTTGGTTTTTAAATACTACGTTTCTTCATTTTCAAAAGGCACGTTTGCCATTTATGGAACACTTGCTGCGATTCCGCTGGTTCTCTTGTTGGTTTATACATCAGTTTCTATTATGTTATTTGGAGCAGAAATAGCCTTTTTTATACAAAACCCGGGACTGCTTAAGCTTAGCGGTTTAACAATGAAAGTAGAAAAAGAAAAGCGTCAAATGTGGTTTGGACTTAAAATGTTATACATTTTGTATAACAACTATGATAAAGGAAATGGTTCTACAAAAGAAGCCGATCTTGTTCGCGTTTGCCACAACAATTATACTGAATTTTACAGCATCATTGAAAAGTTTACAGACAGAAACATTTTGGAAAAAACCGGAAAAAACAGATACACTCCGGTGGTCAGTCCGGCAACTCTTAAAATGAACGAAATCATGGACGACATTGATCCGACGGATTATCATATACCAGAAACCAGCATCGATAATCAATTTAAAACGCGAGTAGAAAATTACTTTAATCAGGTAAAATCGGCAAGAAGTAAAGTATTTAATGATCTTACTTTTGCCCAGATTTTTTACGGCGATAACAAGCCTTGATGAAAATTGCCCTGACAATTCAGTACAATGGATTACATTTTCATGGATTTCAAAGACAAACAGGCGAAAGATCCGTTCAAGAAGAAATTGAAAATATTCTTAAAATTTATTTTAGAAGTAACGTAAGAATTCACTGCGCAGGTCGAACTGATTCAGGAGTACATTCAGCCGGTCAGGTTATTCATTTTGAAATTAATGAATCAGATTTATTATTTCGAACAAAAGATGTAAGTTCACAAAGCAATATCAATCTTTCATTACCGCATAAATCATCTAATCCGCATATTCATAAATTTGAAATGCATATCGACAGAATGATTTATAA
Organism: Spirochaetia bacterium; assembly: GCA_029857955.1. Classification (GTDB taxonomy): domain Bacteria; phylum Spirochaetota; class Leptospiria; order Turneriellales; family JAOUFE01; genus JAOUFE01. The sequence goes on along the minus strand of JAOUFY010000004.1, from coordinate 10,613 downwards.
TTTAAACTGTATTTTGCCAAAAGATATCTCCATTATTTATGGAAATATTGTACCAGATGATTTTCATGCAAGATTTTCGTGCCAGTCCAGAGAATACATATACGGAATCATCACGTCCAAATACAGAATGGCCATGTATCAAAACAATCACCTCTGGATCAGGTATCCGGTGGATCTGGATTCCATGCGCCAGGCTGCCGAGTATTTAATCGGCGAACATGACTTTGCATCTTTTACCAAAAACATTTATAAAGTCACAAATGAAATAACCATTCGTCGAGTTGACAAGATTTATATTATACCTAAAGATTCATTTTTATATTTTTATTTTCATGGCTCCGGTTTTTTACACAACATGATTCGTATTATAACAGGTACATTGCTTTTAGTCGGCAGAGGAGATATAACACCGTTTGAAGTGCAAAATATTTTAAAAAGTCAAAACAGGGTAAATGCCGGCAATACATTACCTGCGTTTCCTCTTGTATTTCTAAATGCCCGATATCGTGATTACCAAACCCCTCATGAATTAATTCCTTATTACGAAATGCTTGGATTATAGATTTTAACTGTTTTTACACACGTAAAAAACAAAAGGTAGACATTGGATAAATAATTTATGATATTACCTTATGAACATATTTACTGATATTGAAAACGAACATCGTCTGTTTGAAAAAGCCGCCGGCTCAATGGTAGCGATTGCTAAAATGCTTACCGAAGCGGATACACTGGAATACAAACAAGATTTAAAAGCTTTATGTAATTTTTTTATATCCTTTATGGTAAAATTTCATACGCAAAAAGAAGAAGCTGTTATATTTACTGCTCTTGAGAAATTAAATCTTCCCAGAGATAAAGGACCTTTATATTACTATGCGCTTGAACATACCGAACATCTAACATTCGCGGAAGAAATACTGACGCTACTTGAAAAACCCGATTTAAATGATGAAGATAAAAAATCAATTTATGACAAATCGGTAAACTATTGCGGCAATTTGTGGGAACACATCGACAAGGAAGACAGCGTTTTTTTAACGGAAGTCACCGAACGAATTCGAGGAATGGCGCTAATTGAAATGAACAATGCCTATGAAAAATTTATTGAAGAATTTAAATTTACCGATTTAAACGCCGACAAAAATATACGTATTGCCGAAGATCTCATAAAAAAATATGATCCTGTATTAAAGATACCGGAACATATACGAGGCGATGGCTGCATGAGCTGTCGTCATTTTGGTTCAGGTTGTAATGGAATTGAACATGAATGGTGGTCAGAGCATGAATGGGAAGATTTCTTTGAACGAAATAACCGTGATTAAAAATTTACCGCTTTAACAATCGCCGAGACGCCCGGCAGGCAGTTGAATTTTTCTATAAAAAACCTTCTGACTACAGTACATCTAACGGGTCAAGATCGAAGTCGGCTATTAGTCCCTCAAATTTACGTCTCTGTGAAGTGTAGTAGTTTTTAATATTTTTCCCAAAATCTTTTAAATGTTCAATAGACTGATCTTTAACGAGAATATGCACTCTGAATTCATTATTGATTTTATAAAGCGACGCCTCAATTGGTCCAAGTATTTCAGAAGGAAGATTTTTATTGGTCTGACGATCAAAGAGCGAGTTTTCGCTGGAGATTTCCTGAATGTGCATTTTCAAACGATTGACAAAATGCCATAATGTATCTTCGTTTTTACTGCGAAAAACTATCCTCAGCAGACGGCAAAACGGAGGATAGTTCATTTTATGACGAAGCTTCAGCTCCCGTTCATAAAATGTTTTGTAATCGCTTTCAGATGCTGCTGACACCGCATAGTGCCCAGGCTGCATGGTTTGCATAACGACTTCACCTGCGCTGTGTCTGCCGGCTCTTCCGGTTGCCTGAACCAGAAGTTGAAATACCCGTTCTGAAGCACGAAAATCCGGCAAAGAAAGTCCAATGTCGGTGTTAAGCAAACCAACCAATGTAACGCCGGGTAAATCAAAGCCCTTGGCTATCATTTGCGTGCCAATTAAAATATCAATTTTTCGGGTGATCATGGCGCTGATTATATCTTCTGCATATCCCTTTGCCGAAACGCTGTCTTGATCCATTCGGGCATAAACATATTTTGGAAAATGAAATTCAAGCGCATCTTCTACTTTTTGAATTCCCTTACCCAGAAGTTTTAGTTTTGTTCCACATTCCTTGCATAATGTTCGATAACTTTCATGATAGCCGCATAAATGGCACTTTAAAACATTTTTACCGTCTGAACCAGAATTTGAATCCAGGCGATGGTACGTTAAAGAAACGCTGCAATGAGGACACATGACATTTTGCTCACAAACATTGCAAAAAGCACAATTGTTATAACCACGGCGATTTAATATCAAGATAACTTGATTTCCACGTTTAAGATGTTCTTCCATTTTTCGAACCAAAAATGGTGATAATACATCGGCCCCGTCGTCTGCCGGCATATGAAGCGGAATGTAAATTTGCGGTAATAATTGCCCCGTTGCTCGTTTTTTAAGTTCATGGAGCATGAAAATATTTTTTTGAGCATAGTACATGCTTTCAATCGCTGGCGTAGCAGAACCAAGTACCAACGACAGCGACAGTTTAAACGGCCAGGAAGTTTTGTGACGCAATCTGTCGCTTGCAACCCATTTGGCATGATATTTTGTTGAAGTGTGTTCTTTAAAAGAAGAGTCGTGTTCTTCGTCAATGATCACAAGACCGAGATCTTTAACAGGCGCAAAAACAGCTGATCTTGTTCCAATTACCAATCTGGCCTGATCTTTCAATACACGTTTGTATTCGCTAAATCGAAAAGAGCGACTTAGTCCTGAATGTAAAATCGCCATCTGGTCTCCGAAAACAGGTTTAAAAGTTTCTAAAAATTGATATGAGAGCGCAATTTCAGGTATTAAAAAAATTACACCCAGTTGTTTTTTCAAATATTCACGAATCAGTTCTATGTATATTCGGGTTTTTCCTGACCCCGTTATACCATGTATCAAATGAACATTTACCTTACCCAGGTTATCGGTTACCGCACTCGAAGTGTTGTGAGCCGGCATTTGAATGATTTTTTGAAAAATACGGTTTTGGTCTTCATTTAAAACAGGCAGAGGCACAGATGTGATTTCACCCAGTGAATGTGTTATCTTTTCACGCTTACCGGAAGGAATCATGGAAAAAATTACATCGGATCGAGTACATAAATAATGTTCTGCCACACGAAGCGAGAGCTCAAACTGTTCTTGATTAATGACGGGGTCCCGATCTACAACATGAGTTATTCGCAGCAAATTACTTGTATCACGACTCATTGTATTTTCCGCAATACTGCCGACAATACCAATGATTTTTTCAGGGCCTTTTTTTATATAAACTCTTTGAAAAATTCCAATTTTGCTTCTGAGGTTTTCAGGAACAAAGCAATCAATGCTTTCCCTGTAATATGAATTGATATAAACCCCCGCAATCATCCGGATAAGGATTTATTTTACTTCCACACAGACAATCGTTTTCCAATGCATTATAAACAAGGTAGGTTTTATCTAATTGTAGAGTTGTCTAAAAAGTCGCTGCGATACAATTTTTACCCCGTTTATTGAATAAAAATGACCTCTTTTCTATAAAAGGGCTATTTTTATATCGAAATAAGGGGCAAAAATCACTTAACGACCTGTTTTTAGACAACCCTGCAATTTTCATATTGGCACACGCAGCAGTTTCGTGCCGATAAGAAAGAAAATCAATAATGAGAAGACTCTTTAATTATATAAGTGGCAATTTCGTTCTTTTGAATCTGACTGGTGCCTTCATATATGCTTAAAATTTTTGCGTCACGAAACATTTTTTCAATGGGATAATCTTTTGTATAACCATAACCGCCGTGAAGCTGAAGAGCGTCTGTAGCTACCTGCATGGCGGTTTCACTTGCAAAATATTTTGCCATTGCAGAATATTTCGCCATATCTGCATGACCAATCGAAGATGCTCTTGCCGCTCTATAAGCCAGCAATCGCGCAGCATCGATTTTTACCGCCATATCTGAGAGCATATGCTGAACAGCCTGAAAATTAATGATGGCTTTATCAAACTGTACCCTGTCTTTTGTATACTTTACAGCTTCTTTAAAAGCGCCAGTGGCCAAACCTACGGCAGCGCCGGCAACGGCCGGTCTTGATGCATTCAGTGTTTTTAAGGCATGTATAAAACCATGGTTTGGATGCAGCCCAACCAGGTTTTCTTCTGGAACTTCAACGTCTTCCATAATGATAGCGCGAGTTGAAGAAGCACGAATACCCAGTTTGTTTTCGAGTTTTCCAAAAGATAGACCTTTCATACCTTTTTCCAGAACAAAGCATGAAATTCCTCTTGGACCCTTACTTTTATCTGTAATTGCAAAAATGGTGTAAATATCAGCGCGGCCGGCATTGGAGATCCACTGTTTTGAACCGTTTAAAATATATCGATCTCCTTTTTTTTCTGCATGTGTTGACAGGTTAGGTACATCTGACCCTGCATCTGCCTCGGTTAAACCAAAAGCTCCAATTTTATCTCCGCTGGCCATTGGAGTCAGGAATTTTAACTTTTGCTCTTCGGTACCGCCAAACTCTATCGGTAAGGCGCCAAGCTTTGAAGCAAAAAAAGCGGTATAAACGCCAAGACAATATTCAGAAACCACCTCTGCCAACAAAGTGTCCAGAAATCCGCCCAATCCGAGGCCACCGTAAGCTTCATCGTACATGGCGCCGAATAAACCAGCTTCTTTAAATTTATCAAATATTTTATCAGGAAATTCTTCTTTTGCATCGAGCTCTGCCCGAGCCGGTATCACTTCATTCTTGCATACCTCATGAGCTAAATCCAATACCTGTCGCTCATCTTCTGATATTGTAAAATCCATTAAATCTTTTTGGTTTTCCATACAATCCTCTCAAATTAAAAAAAATTTTATTAATCCATTCTTTCTGTCATCATTATACAAAATTTTTGCTTTAATCGCCACTATTTACAAAATATCGGTCAGCTTTAGCAGGCCATAAAGACAATATTTCTATTTTCTCATAAATCATACCAATTCATTTAAAACTCTTAATAGTGGAATAAGATTAAAATCCTTATTTGGAAAATTCATACAGGGTCTTGCCAGTTTAAAAACACCTGACCTGGGCTATCCCTTTTTTTTGTCCTTCTTTCAGGCAATTTGTTGACGTTTTGTCTTTCTATGCAACTCACTCCAACATGGCAACAGGTTTAACAGATAAAATATGTTTTTTTAACAACGAGTACATTCCGCTTCAAAATGCAACGGTCAACATTCAAACTCACGCATTGCAATATGGCACTTCCTGCTTTGGCGGAATTCGCGGTTACTGGAACGAAGATAAAAAAAATATTTATATTTTTCGTATCGATGAGCATTATAAGAGGTTAAAACAATCGGCTCGTATGTTGTTTATGAATTTTGAGTATTCAGAAAACGAATTTACTGAAATTGCCCGCAATGTTTTAAAAAAAGGCCAGTGGTCTCAAAATGTGTACCTGCGGCCGTTTATTTATAAATCGGATCTTGACCTTTCGCCACGCCTCCATAATGTAAAAGATTCATTTGCCATGTATGTTCTTGGTCTTGACGACTATCTTGATACAAAAAAAGGTCTCAACGTTTGTGTTTCTTCCTGGAGAAGAATTCATGAGTCTATGATTCCGACTCGTTCAAAGGCAAACGGCGGATATATCAATTCAGCCCTTGCAAAATCTGAAGCTATGCAAAATGGTTTCGATGAAGCAATTTTTCTGGATATCCACGGCAACGTTTCTGAAGCCACCGCCGCCAATATTTTTATAGTTAAAGACCAGACTCTGATCACGCCGGATTTAAGCTCATCAATTCTGGAAGGAATTACGCGCAAGTCGATTTTAAATCTGGCAAAAGAAAACTCTATTCCCTGCGAATCAAGGGTGATTTCCCGTTCTGAGCTTTATTCGGCAGATGAGGTTTTTTTAACCGGTACCGGCGTTCAAATGGCATGGATAAAAAATATCGATCATCGAATGATTGGTAACGGCGAGATGGGTCCCGTAACAGAAAAACTTCAATCATTATTTTTTAAAATTGTAAAAGGGCAATTACCTTCACACTCTCACTGGTTGACTGGAGTTTATTAATGCCTTCTGACATAGGTTCCTCAGTTACGCCTGGAAAACTTTATCAACAAAGCAGGGATTTGCTTAATCGTTTTTCTGAACAGGAATGGCCTGAATCTATACTTGTCAGCGGTTCTCAAACGGTGCAGAAAAAAAAAATCATTGTCGATGCCATCATCAACAGTCTATGGACAAAGCGGAAAAATGATTTCTACACCAAAGAAATGATTTCTAAAATGGTGGAACAAAATGAGCATCCTGATTATTATCATTTTGGAACTGATCGAATTAAAATTGGAGATAAAAAAAATCCTGACGCTGGAAGCGTGCGCCACCTTCTGGATAAATTTTTAATTTACTCCTCGAAGTTTTCAAACGTACGCTTTATTTATTTTGAAGATGCTTCGGTTATATTAAATGAGGCTGAATCAGCGCTGCTAAAAAGTCTTGAAGAAGCTCCCGATAAAACGCATTTTATTCTTTCTGTTGAAGAATCACGTCAATTAAAAGAAACCGTTAAATCTCGTTGTGTTGAAATTCCATTGTCGATACGGCCTGATCCAAAACTTACGCCAATTGACCCTTGGGATAAATTCTGGTATTTCAGCGAGTGGAAAGAAACCTCTGCCTTTAAAACCATGCTTGATGCCAAATGGATTGATTACATAAAAGATGCTTTTGACCGGCTTTCGTACAATTCAAGCGATTTTATTATTTTTGAAAGCATGGGCTGGATTGATTTACGGAAAAAATTTAAAGACGAAAATCAGGATACACAAAGTTTAATTTTAAAACTAAGTTTTTTACCGTTATATTGCGCCATACGAGACCGATCGATCAATGGAAAAGCCCCTGAAATCGGAGCTGTATCTTTGCCTGCTTTTTCCGAAAAAAAACTGATTTACCTGGGCAACTTGATGGAGCATTTTTTCAGACGCCTCAACGTTCGTTATTTTAATACGAGATCTCCCGCCATGAACGTTGTGTTTTTTTCGTTTTTATCAAAGCTGATGAATGCCTGGGTAAAATGACGAGTACCATGTCTTTATGATTTTTTTAATTCAAGCCTGAAGCGGTTGGCGCATTAATTTTAAATTTAATGAATAACGTCGGGGTAAGCAGGTACCGTGTACCTGCTTTAGGGGCAGACTTGCCCCAAAACCTTGTGAAGTGTGTTTTTTGTAATCATGTCCATTTGACAGACATACTTTTAAAACTATAAAATTTTATTGATATCTTATACCGATGGTTATGGCATAAAATGCGGGAATGGAGATGATGAGTACTTTTAATATATAAGGCTCTCGCTTGCGTACAAGCCAGTCAAGATAACCGCTGGCTAACGCTCCGACAATGAGAGCAAAACCGCCTGCAACATAATTAAAATTAACCAGATATGTAAGGTAACCTCCGGTGATGATGATGCCGGCATCTACGATGTCGCTGATTCGCGGCTGGTCGGCTACATATTTTAAAAATAAAATTGATTTAAAAAATATCAATGCGGGCAGGCTGATCGCCAATTGAAAAAGCCTCTTTAAAATTTTAATATCTTCATTTACATATTGAGAAGCTCTGCCTATAAATTCAGAAAGTACTCCGTAATTACCGCCAATCAGGCGTATAACTTTACCGTCAGGAATGGAACCGATGTATTTTCCAATAGCAGTAAATTCTTCTATAAGATCTTCTTTTCGTCCGCTTCGGCAGTTTTTTTCATCAAGAACCACGCCATTTGTAATCGAACTTTCAATGATTTCGCCGTCTTTTGTTTCGGCAAATATTTTGATTTGTTTTTTTTCACGGTTTACTTCAACCTTGATTTTATGTCCGTCTTCATTTAATAAATAAGCTTCAGGAAAGTCTCCTTCTCTTTCGTCAATGTACTTCCATTTTTCCTGCATATTAATTTCCATATAATTCCTGCTATGCTACATAATCGGTTAAAAATAAAAATCGTTTAGAAAAATTCAGTCTTGCTAAAATTTATTAAAAGCCTGGAAGATTGGTTAAATGTTCATTATAAAATGTTAGAAATAGGCCATCAACGAAACCAGTGTTTTAATGGCTGAATGATCTCGAAAATTGACAACATGTCTCCATTCCAGCAGCAACGTTTCAGGAACGATATAATATTGAAGATGAAATTCAATGAAACTTGAACTGTCTTTTCTGTTGTCTAAAAAGTCATTGATACCTGAAATGTCTTCATGAATGTAGGCAAGATCGATAGAATTTTTTTCCCATTTTACTCCCAATAATCCTTTTAATGAAATCGTCATTGGGTTTGCAGGGTAAATTTCTGTATCTAAACCGAAATTAAAAATACTATCCATGCCGGGTAATATTTTTAACAAAATTCCATTATTTTTTGAAAAAGACGTATAATCGTTTTGCGATCTTGACACGTAAAGCGGACTCAGGTATGGACCGTACGGATGATGCGCGCTTTTATAAATATAACCGGCATACACTCCAAAAGGTCTTAGCAAAAGCGAGCTTCCAACGTCAAATCGATACGATAATTTTTCAGATACAATATTTCGTGATGAAAAAAAATGAGCGTCAGTTAAGAAATTTAATCTGATAAATTCATTACCAACACCGCCGGTGGATGTTTCAAACCCAACCCCTGCATCAGGATTTTTAATCACGCCGAGATCTGTCCAAAGAGAAGGTGTAAAAGACCATTGCTGCAGAAAGTCTCCTGAAAAATTTAAAAAAGGAAAAAAATTATAATACGTAAAAAATAAAGTCGGATTGGTTAAACTTGAAGTATAGACCGCCCCGTTGTTTTTTCCGGTTGTAAACGTAAACTGCAAATATCTGTTTAAAATTCCCGTATTGACATCAAAAAATGGATTATACCATAAAATATTTTTAATTGGTTCAATGATTTGCGGTTTATCGGGCGAAATCAAAACCAGTAAATGATCGTTACTCCACGTTGCTTTTTTAATATATGTGATCAAGAAAATCGGTGAACTGACTATTTCCGGCCAAAGCGTAGACCCGTAATCCGTTGAAGAAAATCCCCGAAAATAGGCATGAAATCCTTTAAATACATCATTTTGAATGTTATCTTTTTTTTCATATACCATCGCTATAAATACGGGTAAAATTAAATCAAATGAAAATTGGCTTTTTTCAAGCGGTATTTTAAATTTAAACTCTGGATTTAACTCCATTATATATGTACTGTCATACGCCCAAAGAGCTGCTCCTGCGCCAAAAGTAATTTCTGGTTTTTTTGAAGGTGTATTTTGAGTTTGCAAATCTGAATCTGTTGTCAACGATTCACCAAAAATTCGCCCCGCGGGCTGATTATAAAAATATATTAAAATTACGAACAGTATATTTAAAACAAATGATATGTCTTTTTTTTTAATAAAAACAGAATACTTGTTTATTGTTGATATACTCAACTCTACAGACGAATTCACTATCTCATGAATTTTCGTTTGAGACGGGATGTCCAATTTTATTTTAATGTGAGTTTAGGCGAAACTTGCTTTTTTAAGAAAAGAAAAAGTTTAATGTGATCTAAAAGTGGTCGAAGGCCATGTTTGCTTGGTTTTTCGAAAAAACCAGCCTTTTCGATCAATGCATTGAACTTAAGGGTTCATTTATCAACACAATGTAAATTATCGAAACATCTGTAGAAAGGTGGTTGGCAAAAGGAGTTATACTAAAATATTGGTATTGATTTGTAGATGAAAAAGCTTAAATCCCAAATAGCAGGCACAAAATCCAGGAAAGGAGCAAAACCTGAGGCTAAATCTGCGACCTTAAAAAACCTTGAATCTGAGCATAAAAACTGGTTTGGAAAAAAATATGATTATTTCTTAAAAATTATAATGTCGCTTCTCTTGCAGGGAATTTCGCCTCAAAAAATTGCCCTTGCCCTTGCCATGGGTGTCATGGCGGGTTCTTTTCCGTTAATTGGTACACATACTTTTATTGGAATTGGCCTTGCTTTCATTTTTGGCTTAAATCAGGTTGCCGTATATCTCGGCGTTTGGCTTTCTATTCCGGTATATATATTAATTTTACTACCGTCACTTAGAGTCGGAGAATTTTTATTTAAAGCTCAACCAATGGAAATTGATAATTTTTTAAGCGGTTTAAAAATCATGTTTAATTCTACGAATGATTTTTTTAGCGTCTGGAGTCAATATGGAAATTCCATTCTTCACCTGGTCGTCGGATGGATTCCTTTTGCCGTGATTACCGGCTTAAGCGTTTATTTTATAACATTTTATTTTTCAAAAATTATTTTACAAAAAAAAAACAATAAAATAAAATGAAACGGGTTCAATGCCCAACTTGATTAATTAAAATATAAAAATCCAAAACCAGCGATAGCTGAAAAAATCGCAAGCTTAATGATCACTGAAGATGAATCAGTTTCAGTCATAAACTGTGTATAATACAACGTAGCAGGCCATACAACCGC
>JAOUFY010000039.1 GCA_029857955.1 Spirochaetia bacterium | reverse complement strand
ACAGCTATGTAAAAGCCATTAAATGTGAAAAGATGGTTTTGTCAGAACCAGATGCCAGTGGACGTAGAAAACCAATAGCAACCGGCGAATTTTTTACTGATGAAATCGACACCGTTGTATTTTCGCTTGGATGCGATGTAAACCCCATCATCACTGACGTTACGCCTGATTTGCGTAAAAACAAATGGGGTATCATCATGGTTGACCATAAAACCTATCATACCAGTAAAAAGGGCGTATTTGCAGGCGGTGACTCTGTAACCGGCGGATCTACTGTAATTTTAGCGATGGGTCAGGCAAAAATCGCTGCACACTATATTCATGAATATGTCATGGGAAGTTTTAACTATCAATTGGATATCCCTACAGACCCAAATGCATCCGGCGTGGTATGGACACCGATAACCTGAGTAAATTTGTGCAGTGGTTAAGACCCCTGCACATTTATTAATTTAACAATATCATTTTCAATTGCTTCAGGTTTTGTAGCAGAGGCAAATCGTTTTATCACGCGTCCATGTTTATCGATGAGAAATTTTGTAAAATTCCATTTTATAGCATTTGACCCTAGAATACCTTTCGCTGATTTTTTTAAATATTTATAAAGCGGATGTGTATTTTTTCCATTGACATAAATTTTTGAGAACAATGGAAATTTTACATGAAAATTTGATGCACAAAAATTAACAATTTCAGATTCGTTTCCAGGTTCTTGATTTCCAAATTGATTGCAGGGAAATGCCAAAATTTCAAAAGGCTGGTTTTTATACTTTTCGTAAAGTTCTTGAAGACCATTATATTGAGGCGTAAAGCCACATTTACTTGCAGTATTTACAATCAACAGTACTTTACCTTTGTATTTTGAAAGGCTTTCTTCGTTTCCATCAATGCGATTTGCTGAGAATGAATAAATATCTTTTATCATGAATTTACCTGTTTTAATAATATATCGAACTTTTAAAAAATTAACAACTATTATATAAAATATCGTAAGGGGTAGCAGGTATCGTGTACCTGCGTAAGGGGCAGACTTGCCCCAGCCAAAATCAATTTGTGATATTTCATTAAAGTGCGAATTTAAGTTAATGTGTATCTGTGCAAAAAAAAGCCTCCAACAAATGCTGGAGGCTCAGAGTGGTACGGCGATATTTATATGTGCGGGGGAGTCGCTGTGACGGCTCCCCAAAATTATCTCAGAAAATTATCTCAGAAGCTGCATTACAGTCTGAGGTAACTGGTTGGCTTGCGCCAACATGGCGGTACCGGCCTGTGTCAAGATGTTATGAGTTGTAAATTTCATCATAGCATCTGCCATGTCAGTATCGCGTATTCTGGATTCAGCAGATTGAATATTCTCATAGGCGCTCATGAGGCCTTTTGCAGTGTATTCCAATCTATTGTAGTATGCGCCAAGGTCGGCTCTTTGTTTTGCGATAATTCTAAGCGCTTCGTCGGCAATTCCAATGACAGCGTTTGCTTTACCTGGCGTAGAAATCGATATAAATGTCAGCGATACCGGATTTCTAAGTTTTAAAGCTCCTGTAGTCATGGTTTCAATAAAGACCTGTTCTCTCTGGTGCATGTTTGCGCCCATATGGAACCACATACTTGCAGTTGGATTTAACCGTGCAAAAGAACCGGTTAAAAGTTTCATTTTATTGTATTCTGCCTGTGATGCGATTCTATCTACTTCGTCTATAAGTTCTGAAACTTCGACCTGGATCAGCTGACGATCATCTTCAGAATAAATACCGTTAGCAGATTGAACTGCAAGTTCTCTGATTCTCTGGACGATGTTTGAAGTCTGTGTCAGATAACCTTCTGTGGTTTGAATAAAGCTCATACCATCTTCGGTATTTTGTTCAGCTCTTCTTAAACCACGAATCTGTGTACGCATTTTTTCTGAAACAGCCATACCAGATGCATCATCGCCGCCTTTATTGATACGCTCTCCACTGGAAAGTTGTTCGATGTCTTTTTGAGTGTCCCATCCTCTGAATTTTAATGATCTTTGGGCAAAAAGCGCGCTTAAGTTGTGATTGATTATCATTTGTTTCCTCCTTGAAACTTTCGAATTACTTTTACTACCATTGGCTTCCCTGCCTTTTTTTCTGAATGATTGCCTCAGAGCCCATCATCGTTTGTTGTTGTTCGACAGTACGCCTCTCAGGCGTATTGCTCGAGAAGCAAAGTTGATTTATATCTGTCTGAAACAATCGTGTTCAGCCCGGTAGCGAAGCCACTACTTCTATGTGGCTTCTTACCTTGCAGACCTAAAGCCTGCCGGTATATTATCAATTTTCGTGATATTCTGAAATTACTGTAGCAAAAATTTAAAAAAAATAAAAAAAGTATAAAAATATTTACATAAATATTTTTATACTTTTTTTATTTTAGAAGAAAAATTTAAAATAATACCATAATCAGCAGCAGAATACACGGTGTTTTTAAAAAGCTTTTAATCTTTTATATCACTTCTGTGTGGAGAAATTATTATTAAAGGTTTATAATACATATTTCATTCATGTTTCTTCTTTACAGTATGAAACATTTGTTTTACAATGTGACATAAATGGGCATAGATTTAATTCCGCCGCAACTTCATGAAATGTATGAAATTCATGAGTGGAAACATGCATGTGCTATTTTACAGGTGGATTTTCCCGAAGAGTGGAGTGATATAATACATTTACTTGAAAATTTTAAACTGTGTAAAAGCTGGTTAACCGAAGCCGGAGGCAGAAAATCAAAAGTTTCTGAGTCAATGGACTCCTTTCTTTATAACAGAGGGTGGGTTGAAAAAGAATTTTCTACCTCAGTCAAGGTTGATGAGCATATATATCAATCGCCCACTCATAAAATTGATTGTTATAAAAACAGAATAGGTTTGGAAATCGAATGGAACAACAAAGATCCTTTTTTTGATCGCGATTTAAATAACTTTCGTTTGTTGTTTGAATTAAGAGCAATTAGTGTCGGAGTCATCATCACTCGATGTGATGAACTTCAAGACGTTTTTGATTTAATTGGTCGAGGCGCTTCATTTGGGTCTTCAACAACTCATATGTCAAAACTGTTGCCGCGAATTCAAGGCGGAGGCGGGGCAGGTTGTCCATTATTGGTTTTTGGAATAAGAAAAAGTAATTTTAACGAAAATTGCTAAAAAATATGTTCAGGTAAATATATGAAAAAATTATCAGTAGGTGAAGAATTTTATAAAACATTTGAAGGAAGCAAATTTCGTACGATACTTGCCGACCCACCCTGGAGATTTCAAAATCGAACTGGCAAGATGGCTCCGGAGCATAAGCGTTTAAATCGTTATGAGACTCTTGATTTTTCTGACCTTGCTGAAATGCCCATATCGCTGGTTGCCGAAGAACAAAGTCATCTGTATCTCTGGGTACCAAATGCCCTTTTACCCGAAGGGCTTGCTCTTATGCAGGCATGGGGTTTTAAATATAAAACCAACATCATCTGGCATAAAATTCGAAAAGACGGCGGACCTGACGGACGCGGTGTTGGTTTTTACTTTAGAAATACGACAGAAATTATTCTTTTTGGAATCAAAGGAAGTTTACGGACATTAAAACAAGGCCGCAGTCAGGTAAACATAATTAAAACTCAAAAACAAGAGCACTCTCGAAAACCGGATAAACTTTATGAGATCATAGAAGGTTGCAGTCCCGGACCATTTCTGGAAGTTTTTGCAAGAGGCAGACGGGAAGGCTGGTCTGTATTTGGTAATCAGGCTGAAGATTACAATATTTCCTGGGACACCTATGGTAATAACAGCGCAAAAAAAGAAAACAAAACCGATAAAAAAACAAAAGAACTTATAAAACTTGTACCTAAAAAGAGGGTAGTTTAAAATTTACTTTACCGTAACAATACCTTCTCAAGTTTATTGTATGAATGCAGAATTCTGGATCGAACGATGGAATCAACATCAAATTGGTTTTCATCAAAAAGAAATAAACTCTTATTTAACAAGCATGTGGTCTCAAACCAACCTTCCGATTGATTCGGGTATTCTTGTTCCCTTATGCGGAAAAAGTCTGGATATGCTATGGCTGGCGGATCAAAAGTACAGGGTTGTCGGTATTGAACTGAGCGAAGTTGCAGCATCAGAATTTTGCGCAGAAAATAGTTTTTTGACAACACCGCAAAGTATTGAAGGAGGATATCTCTGGAAATTTAATTCAGCTATTTCGTTTATTTGCAAAGATTTTTTTAAAGTCACTGCCGCAGATACCGGAAAAATTAACGGTGTATATGATCGAGCCGCTCTGGTTGCGCTACCGCCGGAAATGAGAAAAACGTATGCCTCTCATGTCACATCGCTTCTTGAAAAAGGTGGAAAAATATTTCTTGTAACTTTTGAATATAGTCAGGATAAAATGAAGGGTCCGCCATTTTCTGTTACAAAAGACGAAGTTTCACAGTTATACGGGCATGATTTTATCATCGATGAAATTACAAAAGTTGAATTAAAAGATCAATCCCGACTTGCGGCGTTGCCCGAAAATGAGAAAATTTTAGAACGGGTATATATTTTAGAAAAAAAATAGTGACAATATTGATGAGTATGTACAAAACATTATTTCATATAAAAGAAATGGACTGTCCATCGGAAGAGCAGTTGATACGAATGAAGCTCTCTGATATTTCCTCAATAAAAAATTTGGAATTTAATTTGGTAGATCGTGATTTAATTGTTTTTCATGATGGCGAACAATATGCCATTGAAAGCTCTTTGGAGTCTTTAAACCTTGGTTCGAAACTTGTCGAATCAGTAAAGTATGACGGAAAAGTAATCACGTCAGATCAAACCGATAAAAAGTTATTATGGACAGTACTGGTCATTAATTTTTCATTCTTTTTAATTGAGGCATTTAGTGGTTTTATCGGCAAATCAATGGGACTTGTCGCCGACTCAGTTGATATGCTGGCGGATGCATTGGTGTATGCTCTTGCTTTATACGCCATGTCTGGTACCATTCAAATAAAGAAAAGAATTGCAAGACTTAGCGGAATATTTCAAGTTACGTTAGCCATTGCCGGTTTTATTGAAGTCATCAGAAGATTTACAGACTCTAATGATGTACCGGATTCTATAATGATGATGGGTATTTCCATATTGGCTTTAATGGCAAATTCTGCTTCTTTAATTATTTTAAACAAATCAAAAAGCAATGAAGTTCACATTCAATCCAGTCAGATATTCACTTCAAATGACGTAATCGCCAACATTGGAGTGATCATTGCCGGCGTTATGGTATTTTTCTGGAAATCAAAATTGCCAGATCTTGTCGTGGGACTTTTTGTTTTTTCCTTTGTCTTAAGAGGGGCATATCGAATTTTGAAACTTTCAAAATATGGCCGGTAAAGTTTTAAGGAGTGACACATGAATTGGTTTTTTTTATTTCTAGCAGGAATTTTTGAAATCGGCTGGCCGCTTGGATTCAAGCTTTCGCAGACGACATCTTATAAAATTTCAAGTCTGCTTTTTTCGGGAATTTCTATGGCTTTAAGCGGTTTATTTTTATGGATGGCGCAAAAAACAATCCCCATTGGTACAGCTTATGCCGTGTGGACAGGAATTGGAGCAGCTGGAACTTTTCTAGTGGGTATATTATTATTTAAAGATCCATCCGATTTTTTTCGAATTGCTTCAGCAACATTGATCATACTGGGTGTGATTGGCTTACGATTTAGTCATTAATTGAACTTCTAAACTGATCAATTGGATCTTTTTTTGATAACGTAGAAGAATTATTCATTTTTACCGCGCCATTTTATTTCAAATAAATCTTTTCTGCGATCACGAAGATTTTTAACACTACCATACATGTTAAGTTCTTTTAATAAATTTAAGTCCAAATCGACAATTAAAATCATTTCAGTGTTTGGCGTAGCTTCTGTTTTAATGGTATTTGTCGGAAAAGAAAAGTCAGATGGGGTAAATACTGCCGATTGGGCAAATTGGATATCCATGTTCGTAACGCACGGAAGATTACCAACCGAGCCGGCAATATTTATATTTTATTTTTGAATTAACTGCTTTACAATCGTATTTATAAATTGATATCTCCTCAAGTCAGTAATTTTGAGGAATTTTTTCCATGATAAAATATATATGTTTAATTTCAATATCAATCGTAACAATCACCTGCGGCAGAGAAACTGGAAAAGTTATTGAAGTCTATGGTCGTGGTGAAGTTAAGGCAAAACCTGATTATGTAGACGTAAGCTTTTCTATTGCAAATGTAAATATAAATCCTGAAACATCACAGAAAATTAATATGCAAAAATCATCTTCAATTATTCAGGCTCTCATTCAAACATCCTTAAAAAAAGAAAATATTTTTACAACAAATTACAATTTATCGCCCGAATATCAGTACATAAACCAAAGCCAGACATTTATCGGTTATAAATCAGTAAATTCACTGATGGTGCGAATAGAGAATTTAGATCAATATAGTACCATTTTGACTAAAATACTGTCTTTAGGTGTAAATGAAATTGAAAGTATTCGATTTGGCGTTAAAAACTATAATGAATTAAAATTAAAGTCGATGAATGTTGCCGTTGAAAATGCACGTATTAAAGCCCAAAACCTGGCAAGTCCTTTAAACTGCGGCATAGGTAAGGCCATTAAAATTGTAGAAATAAATGAAAAATTGCCAGATCAGATATTGTCAAGAAATCAAGAAAGAAAAAGTGAAAACTATGGATTGATGGATTTGTCTGAAAATAAGGAAGTTATTTCAAAAGGCGAAAGATATGTGACTACCGATGTTTTAGTTATTTTTGCTATTAAGTGATTTTATTTTGATATAGCTATAAAATGAAGCAGAAAAGAAAATATTATAAACCAATTATGTTGGTATTGTTTATACTGTATGGTTGTGGATATTTATTATTAAGGATTGATCATGATTTTGTTCACGTTGGTTCTGCCTACGATACAAAAGGCGTTCTATATTTTTATAGACATGATGTCATTTCAACCATTGGTGTACCTTTCAATGACAGGTGTGTAGTCAAATTTTATAAGCCATTGATGCAACTAGAAAAAATGGTTTGGAATTGGTTTTATAAAACTCAAAAGGTTCACAAAAAAGTTAACTATAAATATGATGGTTATAATGAGAATAAAGCTTGTATCACTATTTTTTGTTTTATCATTAAATATAATTTCTTGTTTTGAAGATGCCAATTACATAAGCAACACAGGTGGAGTAGCGCTTTTATCTTCGAGTGATCCCGGTAGCTCTGTAATAACTTATCTGCCCTATGCTCAAAAAGTTAAAATTTTAAAAGAAAAATCTATAAAATATTCAATTAACCCAAATAGTGGCGGGATTATAAATGCCTATCAGATTCAGGTGCAAGATAAAATAGGCTGGGTTTTCAAGAAACCGTCGGATAATAAACCTGAGATGAATTTATATTATAAAGTAATTTCAGAAAATGGTTTGTTCATGAGAGAAAAACCTTCTCAAGAATCAAAACCAATCATTCTTATTCCATATTTATCTTCAGACAAAGTAGTTGAAACCAGCAGTATATACAATACAATCAGCAATAAAACAGCCTTCTGGATGAAGGTAAAGTATAAAAATGATTCCGGATGGATATTTACCGGTTTTGTTGAAATTCAAGATGAAAATATGCTTTCAGACGAAAAGCGAAATGAATGGAAACACTTTACCGGCGTTAGTATAACTGAACTTAAGGAATATAATAAAGTTAATGATTTTAAAGAACAAGAAAAGACAGTTTATAAATTAAATGATTATGAGATTATAATGTATGTGCCAAAAATAAAAACAAATGCTGATAAATCATTGATTATGTTTAAAAATGTAAAATCAGGAAAAATATTTTATGATGATACTTACACGGAAGTTTACGAAGTAAAATTGAATTATCCGCTAAATAATTCAATTTATATGAACGTCGGAGTTTGTAGAAACTGCGATGCTATGCCTGTAAAACTTGTTTTTTTGCTAGAACAATCATCAGTAAGATATTTTTATTTTTCAGAAACACAACAGAAGTCATTTTGTGAAATTAGCATGTTTGGTCTATCTTCCGGCGAAAATGATTATATATTCAACAAAGTAAATAATGATAAAAACGTTATGTATATTTTTAAAAAACATGTTTCATGTAATGATAATTCTGTTAAAAATCCGTTGTATGGGTTCAATGAATCGATCATTTACAATGATACCTATTTTACAAATGAAATATTTATCAAGATCGAAAATTTAAAAAATCAATTCGGAAGTACGTTTATTGTGGATTCAGGTGTTCCAAAAGAAAATTATTTGAAATGGAACCAGGCAAATGTTTTAGATAAATTACCGCCCTACAAATATTCGTATTGAAAATCTATAAATTAAATTTTGCTAAATAGTATATTGTTATGAATACCAGAAAAATTATATAAAATATTTACTTACTTTTTTCAATTACTAATTCCATATTTAAATAAAAACAATTTCTAAAAAATATATATGTTGTTTTAACAAAAAATTAAGTCAATTGCCGGATTGTCTTACAAAAAGATGTATTATAATTGACATATAGATTGATCCATTATTATTTTCAAATTAAAAAATATTAAAATAAAAAACAGAGTGATTGACTAAGGAATACAATATGAATATTAATAAAACAAAGATATATGTTCAGGATTCAATCAAGAGCGATCGAAGAGAAAGCAAGGAACATTATTTTCGATTTCATCTGCCTCATATTCATAGATTTTCAGTTTTCGGGGATGATTGGTTTTCGCTGAAAGCAGAAGCATTTGCCAAGTTTTTTGGTACACCCTTTTTTCTTGTTTCTCAAACCGTAATTGTCGCCATATGGATCATTTTAAACGTAGTTGGCTTTGTAAAATTCGATAAATATCCATTTATTCTATTAAATTTAGCATTTAGTCTACAGGCTGCTTATGCGGCTCCTCTTATTTTACTGGCTCAAACTCGACAAGCGGATCGAGATAAAGTTCAAGCAGAAGCTGATGCTAAACATCGCGAAGCTTTAGCTCTAAGTAGCGAGGAAAAGGGTTTATTTGCAATTCGACAAAATGAACAATTGTTA
Organism: Spirochaetia bacterium; assembly: GCA_029857955.1. Classification (GTDB taxonomy): domain Bacteria; phylum Spirochaetota; class Leptospiria; order Turneriellales; family JAOUFE01; genus JAOUFE01. Next base: position 16,638 of record JAOUFY010000039.1, on the reverse strand, counting down.
GAGCTTATGCAACAAAATACAAAACTAACTGAAATAACAAAAGAATTAAGTGAACGTATTGAAATTTTGACATTAGAAATACATAAACAATTTATTTCAAAAAAGTAAAATAGACGGGAGCGGCTACATTTTGGTTAATTACGCAACTAAGTCATAGATATTTTCCGCTTTTAGAAAAGCCCTGTAATTCATATTATCCCAGAATTCAGCCCAGCGACCCTCAAAGTATTTACATCGTAGCTATATCAGGGATTCGGCATTATCCGATCGCCAATGACAACCTGTTTGTTTAAACCTTGTCGTAAGAATATATTTAACGGTAGATTCAATTGCGCCACTTCCCAGCAGGCACGAGACCTGCAGGGGAAGAAGCCACATGGAAAATATTCTACATCAACCCTTTCAGGTTTACTTAGTAATAATTTTATATTTTCAGCCGATGTAAGCTCTTGCTGATGATACTCGGTAAGAGTGGCTCCAATGCGATAGGAAACGCTTTGTAATATTTTCTTGGGAATGTCAAAACCCATTAAATCTTTTATAAATTTTATTCAGTGATCAAATGGTACAAAAATATTTACCAGAGAAATTTTTCTGGCCAGAGATTTACTGGTTTGACTTCGGCCAATATCTAACTCTTCATCTAAGGGATAGACGTATTCTTTTTTCTGCAAATCATAGAGCCTGTTTCGATTGATTTTGATTTTTCCTAATGTTGTAAAAACGGTCTTTATTCTCATTCCGGATTTACTTAAATTGGAATTGCTTTTCAACAATATTAGGGTTTTTTTTACCGATCTGTTTTCTGGCCTCAACAACTTTCTGCATAAATATTTTGCCGATCTTGTCTCTGATGATTAAAACCTGTTTCTCCATATCTGCTAAAGTTATTTCAGCCACGGAGGACTCAAGAATCTTAATCTCTTCTTCGAATTCCTTTTCTATCCCCTTGTTAATCCTGTCCATTATGTCTTTGGGGAGCTTTGAATCTTCTTTTACGGGTTTCATAAAGCCAATATCAAATTCTTGGACTCTATATAGAACATTATTCTTTAACCAAAATGTAGCCGCTCCCAATTTAAGTCCGATAACGAGCTTATTTTTTGCTTTTCGCGAGAATCAATTGTAAATATTATACCCAATGAGTGCAAAAAATAAAAGTAATGAATCAGGTGTATCATCGAAACCCAAAGTAGATATTTTTAAATGGCTAACCATTTTTAATACCGTAGGTGTATTGCTCTTAGGCGTATTTTTAGGTTATTCATACTTGTTTAACGGTAATAAGCAACGTGATCCGCAACCTAGAGTTGCACATGTAGACATGGCACCGCTACTTGAGGGGGCTCAATATACAGGAGCAACTATAAACCCGAAAGTTAATATTGTTATTTTTAACAGTTTTACATGTGGATTTTGTCGAAAATCAAGTCCTGTGTTAAATCAGGTTTTGCATAAATATCCTGATAAAGTACGTCTCGTTTACAGACACTTTATTCGAAATGAAGTAGATTTAGCAGCAGCAAATGCTGTCGAATGTGCCGGTGAACAAAACAAATTTTGGGAAATGCATGATGAGATTTTTGGCGACAATGCAAATGAATTTAATTATAAACGATATGCACAAAAAATCAAGATCAATGTTGACCAATTTAATAAATGTGTAGCATCGAATAAATATACGAATAAAGCAAGAAGTGATTCGGAAATGGGGCAACAGTTAGGAGTACAAGGTACACCAACTTTTGTCGTAAACGGTGATATAATTGTCGGTTACCGTCCATTTGAGGCTTTCGACGCCATGGTTAAAAAAGCTTTGTAATAAAATTACGACGTTTATCATTTTATGTTAAACGTCGCTTATATTATATCTTATAAAATATTTAATAAGTAATGAGTTTTAATTTAAAATTTATTCCAATGTTTTTTCTATGCTTTAATCTTTTGGGATGTACAAGCAACGTGACTTATCGATTTGAAATTTTAAACAGTCCTGTCGGGATGATTGCCTTTAATAATACACCGTTAAATTATACCGAGTTGAATTTTTATGCATACAACCATGAAACTGATTTTACCGGTTATGAAATATCAACAGGGACTACGAAAAGTCTTTCTATTGCAAATCCTTCATCTGGTAAATGTTTATTTACAGTAAACTACACTTTAAACAAACCCACGAAAGTTCAATTAGGTGGGGTAAAGCAGGCTGGATTTGATTGTCATATTCCCGGTATAGCTCAAGTACCGGTTTCTAACTGGGTTTCTGTTGTAAGCATTCGAGATTGTTCAAATTATCCAGCAGGTTCCGGATGCACGACAAATTCAGAACCAGTAAGTGCTGAGGTATTGCCCTATGTTGCGCCACCTTCAAGTGCAACTATTCAGTATATCAATTCACCGGCTAACTATTATATGCTGACAGTAGTTATGGGAACGCCGCCAACGAAAGGTATTGGATTATTTTATAGCTATAGTAAAGAGGAAGCAGAATCAAAAGCCGCAGAAGATGGATCAATTTACGATGGTTTTTGCAATTTAACTGCGTCTGGTACTTTACTCATTCAAATTGGAGGTTCACCTGTCGGAGGCGCAAATTGTTACATATCAAATTTTTATATTTATCCTGGAGATACACTTGCCATACGAACAGGAGATAACAGGATTAAATACCCTTGGTCAGATTTTGTGTCGGTGACGATCCCTTGATTTTTAAACAGGTTGATAACTTGAAAAACAAACTATTACCCTTGTTATTGCGCATTGTTCTGGAAGGAATTGGAATGACTTGCCGAATCAAGATTATTCAGGGTAATGATATTTTTCAAGATATTGTACGGCAAAAAAAAAGTGTGATATTCTCATTCTGGCATAATCGAATATTTTTTTTATCGTATTTTGTTTATCGATATTGTCATAAAAAAGGTTTCTTTTTAAGCGTTTTAATCAGTCAATCAAAAGACGGCGATATTATTTCCGGAATGGTTCAGCAAGTGAAGGTAAGATCTGTACGTGGATCAACTTCAAAAGGCGGATTTTATGCCATAAAAGGCATGTTAAAATCCATTAAAGAAGGTTATGCTCTTGTAACAACACCTGATGGTCCTCGGGGTCCAAAATACAAGTTTCAATCAGGCACAATTTACATATCATCGCTGGGTAAAGTTCCCATTGTTCCCATATCATGCGCTTTTGATAAGGCCTGGGTATTTAAATCGTGGGATAAATTTATGGTACCAAAACCATTTTCAAAGGTTTATGTAAGTATTGGTCAACCTGTGCAAGCGCCAGCAGAACTACAGGAAAATGAAGTCATAAAATATCAGACAAATCTCGAGAATAGTCTGCTAAACCTTTCATCTGAATTTATCGAGCGCCAAATCAGATAAAATAATTCCTGCGATTTAATAATGTTATTTATTAATTTTCGTCAATCGGCAAAAAAACCGGCACAGATTTAACTGAATTCAATTTTTCAAGAGCAGTGATGCTTGTTTGAAGAGATTTTCTCAAACATTTATGGGTAATTAAAATGAGATCCACCGGATGGTCTGAGATTTGAATGGGTGCATCTTGATGTACTGAAGCAATAGAAATAGAATGTTCGCTTAAAACCTTGGCAATATCGGCAAGTACGCCAGGTTCATCCATCACTAAAAGGCGCATATAAAAAGCAGATTCTTTATCTTCTACAGATCCCGGGTGGTTGTATCGCCAGACGAAATTATGCATAAGGTATGGGTTATGATTGCCCTGTGTTATGTGCATGATGTCTGATAAAACAGAATATGCCGTAGGGAGAGAACCAGCTCCTTTACCTACAAACATGTGGATACCAGAATACATACCTTGAAAAACAATTGCGTTATTTTCATTTTCGACATCCCAGAGATAATGACCAGGTAAAATGATCGATGGTTCTACAGAAAGGTAGACTTTTCCGTCAATTCGTTGGCATCTTGAAATTAAGCGAATTCGGTAACCTGCTTTTTCTGTCCAAAGTATGTCGTTTAAACGGATATTTTCAATACCACGTACATAAATGCTTTTATATTCAATCCAGGATTTCGTTATATGAGAAGCTAGAAGGGCAAGTTTGTGTGCGGCGTCCATACCACTAACATCAAGGGTTGGGTCGGCTTCAGCAAAACCCAGTTTTTGAGCATCTTTGAGAGCATATTCATATTCTTTTTTTTCTGTTCGCATTTTAGTCAGAATGTAATTTGTTGTTCCGTTTAAAATTCCCTCAAGCAGGGAAATGTCTTCATACCAGAAAATATTTTCAAGATTTCGAATAACAGGAATCGCACCTGCAACAGCAGCTTCAAAACCAATTTTAACGCCATTATCTTGAGCTTTTGTAAAAAGGGCAAAACCATGTTCAGCAAGAAGAAATTTATTAGCTGTAATGACGTTTTTCTTTTTGTCCAGAGCCTCGCGGATAATAAAAAGAGGTAGATCTATGCCACCCATAAGTTCAACCACTAGATCAATATCATTATCATCAAGAATTAGTGATGGGTTGTCAGAAGCAGCGATGTTGCCAGTAATTTTAGATTTTTTTTTATAACTGCGGTCGACAATAGCTACAATTTCAAAAGGTAATTTTGAATTTCGTGATATTTCAAGCAAACCCTGGCCAACCGTACCCAGTCCAAATAATCCAACTTTTAACATTTAGGATGTCATCATTGACGAATATACGTTGTAAAGAAATTTGCTTTAAAAGTATCCTCTAACAACGAAATTTTTGTGAGAGAATCTTGTTAAGATATTGACGCGATGATATTTCAAGATCTGATGTGACGTTTCTCATGCACGGCGTTTTGTCAAATTCGACGGCAAAGCCCTTGGTGAGTTTCTGTGCAAGTACAGATCGAGTTGTATAAGGAAGGTAGGTAATGAGAAAGTCTTTATGAGGCCGTCCCTTGCGATAGTCCGGCTCCTTCGGCGGGTGGCGCAGGAATTTTGAAATTTTGTTGATATTTTTTACATCGTAGAGTATGGTACCATGATGAAGTAGCCAATTTTTTTTACGAGCCTGTGAATTCCCTGAAATTTTTCGACTGCCGTACTTTTCTTCAATACACAAATCAGATATACCGTCATGTTTAATTATGAATTTGCTGTTAAGACTTTTAGAAACACAATTTAGTATTTTTTCATACGACGTTGTAATCATTGAAAACTGTGAGTATTCTTTAGTATTTAAAATTAGACCAAAATTCAAGTTTCCTTTAAAATGCACCACACTGCCCCCGCCACTGCAGCGTCGAATAACAGGAGGCAGTTTTTTATGAGTATAGGTTTCTTGATCTTTTACCAGGTTTTTTCCAAGAATGACTGCCTCGGAATTTTCATAAAAAACAAGATAAATATCTTGATCAAATTTATCATGTTCGGTAAATAGATATTCTTCAAAGGCAATATTATAATAAGGATTTTTACCTTTCAGGTTATAAATAAAAAAAGACATGAAAGTTATTTATTTATCATGGCCTTCAAGTAATCTTTGAACTTCAGCTACATCTTTGTCGCCGCGACCTGAGAGATTTATTATCACAATAGGTTTGCCTTTTTTTCCTTTATGATATTGTTTAATCCACTTTTTAGCATAAGCAACTGCATGTGAACTTTCCAGTGCAGGTATAATACCTTCAGATTCTGATAATTCCTGAAAGGCATCAAGTGCTTCGCCGTCAGTTATGGATACATAAGTTGCCCGTTTAGAATCTTTTAAGTAAGCATGTTCTGGTCCGACTCCCGGATAATCGAGGCCTGCAGATACGGAATGTACATCGCTTACAAGACCGGAACTATCCTGTAGCACATAGCTTAAAGAACCTTGAAAAATACCTGGCTTACCACGATTTAATTTTGCGCTGTGTAAATTTGTTGTTAATCCATGGCCGGCAGCTTCAACGCCAATGAGCTGAACCTTGTTTTCATTTAAAAAACCATTGAAAATTCCAATGGCATTTGAACCGCCGCCGACACAAGCTATCACAGCATCAGGCATTTTTGCCTCAGCTTTTAAAATTTGCTGGTAAGCTTCTTTGCCAATTACAGCCTGAAATTCGCCTACTATCATTGGAAAGGGATGTGGGCCTACTACTGATCCAAGAACATAATGGGTATCACCGACGCTTTTTGCCCAATCGCGAAGAGCTTCACTGACAGCGTCGCGAAGAGTACCTTTTTTTCCACCGACTCCGATCACTTCAGCTCCAAGAAGTTTCATTCGAAATCCGTTTAACGATTGTCTTCGTAAATCTTCTTCTCCCATATAGATGGTGCAGGGGATTTTAAGTCGTGCACAGGCAGTAGCTGTAGCAACCCCGTGTTGTCCTGCGCCGGTTTCAGCAATGATACGTTTTTTTCCCATCCATTTTGCTAAAAGGGTTTGCCCCAGAGTGTTGTTGATCTTGTGAGCGCCCGTATGCAGTAAATCTTCTCTTTTTAAGTAAACCTTTGCATTCCAGTTCTCTGAGATGTTTTTTGCGTAAAATAGTCCAGTAGGCCTTCCGGCGAATTCTTCAAGCGAACGATTAAATTCTTTTATAACTTCTTTGTCTTTTTTAAATGTATTATATGACTGTTCCAGTTCTATTAATGCCGGCATGAGCAATTCGGATACAAAACGACCGCCATACTCTCCAAAATATCCAAGATGATCAGGTTTCATAAAAGTAAATAAATTTTACGATTAGCCCTGTAAAGACAAAATCATGGAAAAGAAGTTAAGATTTAATGTATTGACGGTCGATAATTTTAATGGAATGTAGTCTTTAATATAAGACAAACAGAGGTATATATGAAATTTATTCAACTAAAAAAAATATTTTTATCAGCTTTAGGTATGGCAGCGTTGACGTTTGTTAATATCAGCAATGTATATTCAATCTCGATTGCTGAAAAAGCAAGAGAAAAAGTAGTGGAAAATCGCCAGTTCATTTATTCCTTGGAAATCCCCATGAAAAATTTTGGTTCAACAGAACAAAAAAATGATTATAACGCAATAAAAGATCAATACATGATCGGGTTAGGGTATTTTTATGAAGGAAATTATGTTAATTCATATAAAGAGTTGTTAGACGCTCAAATAAAACTCGATAAACTATATGAAAAAATCAGTATGGACTATATTGAAAGAACCACTAAAATATTACAGGAACTTGTAAAAAGTGCAGTTGAAATTGATATAGAATTTAATAAAGATTCAGATTTAGTTCGACGTTTTCAAACAGACAGAGAAGCTCCTAAAGAAAAGGTCGCTTATGATCCAAAAAAGTTTCATTTCGTGTATGATAAAAGAACCATTGCCAGAAATATTGCCTTGGGTTTTAGCCACCTTGGCGATGCAAAAAGAATTCGAGATGAAGCGGTAAGCTTTGAAGAGAAAAATTATGAAGAAGGGCAAAAGGTTGATCCGGCAATTTATAAATATCGATTAAATAATTATCAAAGTGTGATTGATCTTTGTAGAGCTGGAAAGAAAAATGCATTTAATGTATACCAGCTTATAAATCGAAATGAAGTGTATAGCGTTCAAAAAGATTTTAAAGGTAACCGTTTTGCGCGTGAAAGTAAATTGTTGCCGGTTTTTGACCCACGAATTCCAGATAATTATAAAATAGATGCTTCCGATACGTTAAATTTGGTTCATGAAGATGAGATCAACATTAAGCGTAATCTAGGCGAGGTAAAAGGCGGCAGTGCTACGCCAAAAGCAGAAACTCCTGTTGAGAATACAAAAACTCAAGAACCGCAAAATCAAACTCCAAACAAGTAAGTCTTGAGTTTTAATGAGAGCTATTTATCCGGGAAGTTTTGATCCATTTACAAATGGTCATCTTGATATTGTAGAAAGGGCATTAAAAGTTCTAGACAGCGTAGTGATTGCTGTGTTAAACAATTCCAGTAAAAAAAGTCTTTTAAACCTGGAACAAAAAATTGAGTTAATTCATGAGGTTTTACAAAAATATGGCAATCGCGTCGAGGTCGAAAGTTTTTCAGGGCTTTTGGTTGATTTTTGTCAAAAAAAAAATACCTATGTCGTGATACGAGGTCTTAGAGCAGTTTCTGATTTTGATTACGAACATGCTATTTTTTTAATGAATCGCAAGATGTATCCAGAGTTTGAAACGCTGTTTTTTATGAGCAGCAGCGAGAATTCCTTTATTTCATCGACTATTATTAAAGAAGTTGCTTCTCTTGGAGGCAAGGTAATTGATCAGGTTCCAGATGCTGTTAATCGAAAACTTTTAGAAATTTATCCAGGCAAATAACAATTTTGGGGTTGTCTAATAAGTCAAAATTTGGCCGCGAAGACGCAAAGAACGCATAGGAATTAAAGAAAATGATAAGAAAAATCCCTTTATTTTTTTATTTTGCGCCCTTCGCGCCTTTGCGGTGAGACTTTTAGACAGACCCCGCTCCAAAGGCTCTGCCTTTTCTGCTTACCCCTGACAAATAATTGTTTTACAATTAAAGATTTAGCCCTAGAATTCTCCTGTTTTTGTGTTGGTGAATGCTCGTGTTTTAGATTGACGGTAGGTCTTTTAAACAAAAAGTTCCCGATATGAAGCCTGTTTTAAAAGATAGAATTTCCTGTGGATTACTAAGCAAAGATAATATTTCAAATGACATTACCGTCACCGGATGGGTTCACAGTTATCGTGATCAGGGCGGTGTTATCTTCGTCGATTTACGTGATCGATCAGGTATAGTTCAGGTTGTTTTTGACCGCGCAGTGGGAGGCGATCTTTTAAAGCAGGCAGACGCATTACGCGCTGAAGATGTGATCATGGTTTTTGGTAAGTTAAGAATGCGTGCGCCCGAGGCCATTAATAAAAAAATTGCAACCGGTGAAGTTGAAATCCTGGCATCGTATCTTGAAGTGTTCAGTAAGTCTAAACCATTGCCAATTCCCATTTCAGAACATGAATCAGAAGCGTCTGAAGATAATCGCTTGAAATACCGTTATCTCGATTTACGTCGAGCTCCCATGCAGACAGCTTTAAAAAAGCGGCATGAATTTATCCATCAAATACGAAATTATTTAGATAAACTGGGATTTTGGGAAATTGAAACTCCAATTTTAAACAAGTCTACGCCTGAAGGCGCTCGTGATTTTCTGGTTCCATCAAGAATTATCCCCGGAGAATTTTATGCTCTTCCTCAATCGCCGCAAATTTTTAAACAAATTCTCATGGTTTCACAGACTGAACGATACTATCAAGTTGCCCGATGTTTTCGCGACGAAGATTTAAGAAAAGATCGTCAACCTGAATTTACCCAGATTGACATTGAAATGAGTTTTATTGATCGTGAAATGATCATGAATGCCATGGAAGAAATGATGAGAGTGGCTTTTAAACATACTTTCGAAATCAATATTGGCGATAAAATTCCAGTGATGGACTATTATGATGCGATGGAAAATTACGGTTCAGATAAACCCGATATTCGTTTTGAAATGAAGCTGGTTGAGTTGGGCGATTGGGCTAAAATGACCGAATTTCAAGTATTTAAAAAAGTCGTAGAATCAGGCGGTCGATTAAAAGCTCTATGTGTTCCCGGCGGGGCTCAATTGTCAAGAAAAGATATTGATGATTTAACCCACTGGGTTTCTCAGGATTTTAAGGCCAAGGGACTTGCCTGGATAAAACATACTGAAACCGGTCTGGATTCTGTCGTTACCAAGTTTTTACCAGAACCAGCTCAGAAGGAATTGATCAAACGTTGCAGTTCCAAGCCCGGTGATATTATCTTTTTTGCAGCAGATTCTGAAAGCATTGTTTTTGCAACACTTGGCAATTTACGTTTAAAAATGGCGCAAAAATTTAATATGTATAAAGATGAGGAATATAAATCACTCTGGGTTGTTGATTTCCCCATGTTTGAATATGATGAGCAGGAAAAAAGATTAAAAAGTATGCATCATCCTTTTACATCGCCGGTAAAAAATCAAATTGAAAAACTCATTGAAGCTGCGGCTAAAATCAACGAAGGTTTTACTTCTGAAATTTTAACAACACTTCAGGGGATTAAGTCTGATGCCTATGACTTTGTCATCAATGGAGTAGAAGTCGGCGGGGGTAGTATTCGTATCCATGACAGTGAATTGCAAAGCGCAATTTTTAATATATTGAACATCACGCAGGAAGAAGCGCAGACACGTTTTGGTTTTTTACTTAAAGCGCTTCAATTTGGTGCGCCTCCGCATGGCGGACTTGCCTTTGGAGTAGACCGCCTGTTAATGCTGGCCTTAAACCGCGAATCGATACGCGATGTTATTGCGTTTCCAAAGACACAACGCGGTCAATGTCTCATGAGCGATGCTCCCTCAGATGTGGATGATAAACAACTCAGAGAACTGTCTTTAAAGAGTCTTGTTAAGAAATAAATTTGGTAAACGTATATTCTTTTGGGGTAGCCCAAAAAGACTGCAAGCGAAGTCGAAGCAGTCTTTGCGGGCAAGGGGCATAGCCCCTTAATTATCCTGGTTTTGTATAATTTTAAATTCTGTACGACGGTTTAATTGGTCTGCATGATCATTCATTTCGTTAATAACCGGATTAGATTTACCCATTCCTGTTGTTTCAAGACGCTTTTCTAATACACCTTTTTTAACCAAAAAGTTTTTAACGGACATCGCTCTTTTATTGCTCAATTGATTGTTGTATTCGTCGCTGCCGTGTAAATCCGTGTGGCCGATGATTTGTAAATTGATCTCTGGATTTTTATTTAAATAATTGGCAAGACGGTCAAGGTATGCAAAAGATTCATTTTTTATGTCAGCCTTTTCATAGTCAAAATAAATAGCTTCAATTGAAAATGAACTGTTATTTTTTATAGGCGTTAAAACCACTTCTATTTCTGGATTTAAAAAATCAGATTTATCAATTTTACGGTAATAGGGCAGGTATCCCTTTTTTTCAATAAATAAATCCATGGATTGAAGATCATCGGGAATTTCTTCTGAAAAAGAACCGTATCGATCTGATTTTTTATTTACAATTGCCGGTATTTTGGCTGAAAATATTTTATTAAGTTCAGCATCGGCGATAAGAGGATTAAAAAGCGGATCTGTTATTTTAAAATATAATTTTTTATCTCCTGGTAAAAACGATTGTAGAATATCGTAATCTTTACCTTCGCTATGGATATCCGAACAAAAATAAATTCGCCCGTTTAAAACAGAGAAAAATGCTTCATTGTATTTTGAATTTATTTTATCTCCGATATTAACAGGCAATCCCAGAAGACCATTGTGTTCTGAAACATAGTAAATGTCCCATCCGCCAAAACCGCCGGATCTCGCTGATGAAAAATAAAAGCCGCTTCCGTCTTGATCCGGAACCAATGCAAGCTCCATATTTCCTGAATTAATTTCAGACGGCATGGGCTGCGCATCAGAAAAAAAAGATTTATCAAATTTCGCATACATAATCGTTGAATTTTTTATTTGTCCGGCATTCCATCTTGAAAAATACAATATAGAGTTATCGGCGCTTAATGCGGGGGCTTTTTCATGATTGCCTGTATTTATTGTTCCCGGGATACTTTCAGGGGCAGTCCAATGACCCAAAATTTTTTTTGACCAATAAATATCATATGAAACAAGCGTTTTTTTACCGTCTATTTTTAATTCGCGGCTTCCATCTCTATCTGATGAAAAGACAATGATGTTTCCGTCTCTGCTGATATAGGGTGTTTCATCATTATAAGGTGAATTTAAAATTTCAAATTTTACAGGCGTTGTCCAGATTCCATTTTTAAAGTAACTTATGTAAATATCCATGAATTTGTCATTACCGCGTTTTGCATTAAATAGCATGAATTTTCCGTTGCTATCCACTGAGGGTGCAAATTCATTTTGGTCTGTGTTGATTTTTTCCATTACATTAAATTCTCCGCCGTTGATCTGGCTTAAAAATGCAATGTTGGATATTAGTAATATTTTTAGAAAAAACTTCATATGTAATTATCGAATTATTTTTAATAAAACATCATAAGTTATTGTTGATTCTTAATTCATAAAAAATAAATCATTCATTCCAGATAAAAAGTACCTGTTCCGTGAGAAAGATAAAAAGATTCAATACATTTTACATTTTCATGTAACACGTCTGTTATGTAATTACTTTTTATACAACCCTAAAATTTGAAAAAGTTTTTCATCTTGATCAGGCAGGGCATTGTTCGTTGTTAAAAGTTTTTCGCCTGAAAAAATTGAATTTGCGCCGGCAAAAAAACAAAACGACTGCTCCATATCATTTAATGATGCTCTTCCCGCGCTTAAACGAACATTACTTTGCGGCATAATGATTCTTGCCGTTGCCACTGTCCGAAGAAGGTCCCAGAATGAAAAATCTGGATCTTTTTTCATCTCTGTGCCTTCAATAGGTACAAGAACATTGATCGGCACAGATTCAGGATGTTTTTTTAAACTCGAAAGGTTTTTAAGCATATTAAAACGATCTTCTTTGGATTCTCCCATACCAAGAATTCCTCCGGAACAAATGTTGAGGCCTGCTTCCTGTACAACATTTAAGGTATCGAGACGATCCTGGTAGGATCTCGTAGATATTATCTTGTCATAGTAATTTTCGCCAGTATCCAGGTTATGATTATATGTATGTAAACCTGCATCTTTAAGTTGTTTTGCCTGTGTTTGTGAAAGCATTCCCATGGTTGCACAAACTTCAAGGTCAAGTTGATTTACATTTCGTATGATTTCGAGAATATTTTCCATCTCAACATTGGGGATTTGTCTCCAGGCTGTACTCAGGCAAAACCTGCTGGATCCATTTTCTTTGGCTTGTTTTGCTTTTTTCAAGATTTCATCTATCTTCATCATGGGCTCTGCTGTTGTAGCAGTTTCGTAGAAACTGGATTGTGAACAATATTTACAGTCTTCGGTGCAACCGCCTGTTTTAATTGATAAAAGCGATGAAATTTGAATTTCTCTTGGGTCATGAAATTTCCGATGAACAGTTGCGGAATGAAATACAAGATCAAGTAATGGTTGAGAATAAATATTGTTTATTTCATCAATTGTCCAGTTATTTCGAATTTTAATCATTTTATAAAATTTAAGAAAATAATATTTGCTATGTCAACTATATTTCTACTGCAGTTTTTCAAGATAAGCGCCAAAAACCCAGCCGTAAATTTGATTTTCATTTAAAATAAAATACCAGTTAGCTTTTTTATTACCGATCGTTTCTTCGAAACCCTGAATTTTTATTAAAATCTTTTCATCTCGTTTTAGCTTATTTAGAACTTTTGATTTTTTTTCAGGTTTTTCACGCATGGATAAATTATTAGCGGAAACAACAGCAAATAAACCCTTTAAATTATTTTCTCCATTAAATAGCTTATGCATACACTCATCAGAAGTTTTATTCCAGATTGTTTTAGAATGAAAACTATGCAAAATAATCACACTAGATTCAGGATTTCTAATTGATTCAGGATATTTTTCGTTAAAATGACAAAATTCATCAAGGAAATAAGTGGAATCAGGAAAAAGAGTAAATTTTTTTAAAAAACTCTGACGTGTAAATACGCCGGTTTTATCTTCCTTTTCAAGAAAATTGTCATATTCATAGAAAGGAAGATGTGTATCCGTTATGTTCATTTCTCTAATGCCAAAGTTGATCACTGAACCATTCATCAATAACGCTAATCTGTGTTCGGGATGTAATTTAAGGAGTTTGTAATTTAAGTCTGCTGCTTTGTTAAGTTTTTTTTCCAATAAATAGCTGTCAATTTTATCTAGCGGATCTTGTGCAAAACGTTTTGTAATCAGCCAAATCATTGTAAAAATTAAAGCGGCTGCCATTAAGCTATAGATGATTCTTTTATTTTTATACAACCTTTGTTTTCTATGGTGAGAGATGGGTTCAGGGCTTAAAGATGGAATATTCATGGTTTATACTTTATAAATTTGGTGAGATTTATTTTTTAAATTAGAAGCATTTTCTTTTAGTTCTTTAACGGTAAACATATGACCATTGACAAAGGCGGCAACTACTTTTGCTGAAAAAGAAAAGTTTACGAAAGGTGTCCAACCGCACTTGCTTAAAACGTCTTGAGGTTGAAAAGCCCATGTTTGATTTTGATTTACTATGGCAAGGTCGGCAAAGTATCCTTTTTTAATTTCTCCTCTATTTTTAATGTTAAATCGCATAGCTGCATTTGTGGACAATATTTGTGATGCATAACGAGCGCTAATTTTACCGTTTGCCATTTCATTAAGGATCAGGTGTGAACCGACTTCTAGACTGGGTATACCGCTAGCTGGTGATTTTATTGGATCATTTTCTATAAATTGTTTATCCGAAAGAAGGTGAGGGGCATGGTCTGTAGCGATCATTTTAATTTTTTTATTATATAAAGACTCCATTATTAATTTTTGTGTTTTTTGTTCTCTTAAAGGAGGATTGCATTTCCATAAAAAACCGCCTTGCTTGTAATTCTCCGTATTGCAAAACATATGATGAGGAGCACATTCAAAACTAACGCCTGAATGTTCCAGTTCCTTGATTTCAGCATATGTACTTACGTGAGCGATATGAAAATTTCCGCCGGTTTTTTTATACATCTCTATGACTTCGCGTGTGGCCTTTAACGCAGCTTCTTCTGAACGAATTTTGGAATGTTGCCATGGATCAGTAATTTTTCCTGTTGCCGCCTCATTGTTTTTAATTATTAAATCGTCTTCTGCATGAAAGCAGAAAATTTTACTCTTGTCTGTAAAATTCAGCTTTTCTATATTATTCATCAACAAATCACCAGTGGTCGATGCCATATATACTTTAATAGCCTTGATGTCAGGATTCTTTAATAAAAAATCAAGGTTTGAAGTCGTTAATCCGCCAAATATTCCATAGTTAATTAAACTATTTTGACAAATATGATCTAACTTCATGTTTAATGGCGCTTCACTTGTGATAGCTGGTGAATTGTTAGGCATATCAAGAACTGTGGTTATACCGCCAGAAAGAGCCGCAAGAGAGCCGGTAAACCAATCTTCTGCTTCAGGTTTTCCTGGAATTCGAAAATGAACGTGTGGATCAATAAATCCAGGCATAACCAGCAAATCATGATGGCCTTCAAATATTTCTAAATCGTTTGCAGATATTTTTCCGGTTACATTAATTGATATATCTTCAATGAGTCCATTTGATTTATTTATTAAAATATTGGTTTTTACTGGTTTTTCTTCATCAGGTAGTACAGCGTTTACGGATTTAAGTAAAATATATTTTTTCATAAAGTGCATATCCTTATATTATTAAATACTGATAGACATTGTAAAATTTACCAATATATATTGAAATTACTGGTTGACCAGATGAAAAAAATTATTCTGATAGTTATTAATGAAAAAATATAAAATAGTTCTTGTGTGTGGGTTTTCTATATTTTTTGGCTTATTTTGCAATAGAAAAATACCAGTAATAGACAGTTCATTTGCAACAGAGGTTAATAAAAAAGCCTGGGATAATTACTACAATTCTATTCCAGAATTAAAAAGTATACCAGGAGGCCGAGAATATGAAATTCGCGTAAAACGAATTGTAGATCCTCGTCTTGAAGATCTCAGTGATGAAAAATATGCCAACTTGCTTAAGCAAATTGAAAGCGATGTAAATTATTATCTTGGCTACAGGATCAAAATCAAAGATATGGGTAAAGAAGAAATTTTGCCCTTTTTTAAAAAATATAGAAAAGTATTTAATAAACCCCAGTTTCAATACATGATCGGTAAACATACTCTTTTATTAAAAAATGACGAAGACAAAATCAGGCTTAAAAACTCAATTGAAAATGCTATTAAAGATAAACCTCTTGAAATAGTTAAAAAATATGTAAATGATAAATCAGTAAATATAAAAGATTCATCACAACTGACTTTATACTTTTACAATCAATTTCTTGAAAAATACAATGCGATTGGTCGTGTTGCAGTTAATCATGGTAAAGGCTTATTACGAGACAATGAATATGAATTAACGCAGCAGTATAGTTATTGGTCCGCCATTTTAAACGAAACTGAAGATGCCGATCTTTTTATTACAAACAGTATAATTGCCGGCGCAGATGATCAAATGCCGTTATATGTAATCAATCGTGGCGGAATAACTTCAGGGATTACTGAAAATAATATAAAAAATTCTTTTCAGGGAGCCATTGTATTAACCTTGATGCCATTTATTTCAACCAATGAGTATTTTAACAAAGCTCGTGGAAATGTCTATGAAAATCTTCTTATACCGATCATAAGTATGATGGCTGTGCATGAATTCGGTCATTTGCTGGATCGTTTTGATGAGTATTATGATCTACCGGCTAGCCCACAGAATGCCCCGGTTGATCTAAGGTATCAAGACTGGTATCAAAATATTATAAACGGCCACGGATTTTTTAGCCAGCTTAGAACTTTAAAAAAATATTAATTTTTTTATATTTTAAATATATGTCAAAAGAAGCGGCGGCCACAAGGTAGCCGCTTTTGTCCAAAGACAGCCATTCTCGGTGAATGGCGGAAATTACAATCTCAAAATACATCATTAGGAGAAATGTCACTTTTTGGATAAAATCAGGCTACCTTCGGCGAAAATT
>JAOUFY010000038.1 GCA_029857955.1 Spirochaetia bacterium | reverse complement strand
AAAAAAAGCAGGAATGAAATGGACTACCGAGGGCGCGAATGCTATTGCAAAACTTAGAACAACCTATCTGTCGGGACAATGGGATACCATGTGGAAAGCTGCATGATGCCCTATATAATTCACTCACACCCAGAAAATTACATCTTCTCCCCTTTAAAAAATAATGTTCAAGGCTGCTGATTTATTAGATTCGGACTCATAGCGTTTGGTGTACGTTTGTTTTATAACAACCTGCAGCAACGGTAATTTCGGTAAATAATACCAAAGAACGGAAGGCGGAAATGATCAATTCAAATCACATTAAACGTGGAATGGCACTAAAAATAGATGGAGATATTTTTATTATCACAAGTTTTCAGCATCATAAACCGGGCAAAGGCGCAGCCATTGTACGTATGAGAATAAAAAGCCTTTCAAAAGGCACAACCATTGATAGAACATTTCGTTCCGGCGAAATGCTTGAAGATATTGAACTAGAAAATAAAAAAGCTACTTTTTCATATGAAGACGGCGATTATCTGATATTTATGGATGTAAATACATATGATCAAATATCCATTGCTAAAGAAGACGTTCAGGATTTACTCCCTTACATGAAAGACGGTATGGAAATGACGATTCTTGTTTATGAAGATAAAGCTGTCAGTATTATTCCTCCAAACTTTGTTGTTCTTGAAGTAACCTATGCTGAAGATGCTATCCGCGGCGATACGGTCACAAATGCAACCAAAGAAGTTCAGCTGGAATCCGGCGGGAAAATGCAGGTTCCTCTTTTTGTAAAAACAGGCGATAAAATTAAAATTGATTTAAGGGACTTTTCCTATGTGGAAAGAGTGACCTGAAATAAATAAATGTGAATTACAGTTCGGGTAAGTTATTAGAGGCTTTTAATGCAATACGGCAGGGGGAGTTTGAACAAGCGTTTGAACTTTCGAACTCCCAGGTTAAAGTTGTACCGGATAATTTTTGGGCATGGTATTTTGCAGCGATTGCTCTTGGTTTTTTAAACAAAAGAGAACCATTTCAACATTACCTGGATCGGGCTAATTTACTTAATTCTAAATCTCCTTACATTGTATATTTAAGAGCATACACACACCTTTGGAACAGGGATCTTGAGTCGGCATTGATCGAATGGACTTCATTGATTGATCGTGAAGAAGGCTGGCTTGCCAAAAGTTTAATTGAAAAAGCGCGAAAAGGTGTAAATCTTTTTGAAAAGGCCGACAGAGGAGAAATATCTTTTTTTATAGTTTTGCCGGATTCTGTTGAGGGTATAAGTAAAACTGAACAGGAATTAATTTCAGAATCCTTTATTGCTGATTTAGATCGGAATAATGACGCAATTTATAATGAGCCGATACTGCGTATAAAAAAAGGAAGTAATACCGGTGTTTTTACAAAACTTTTTAAATACATTTTAATACCTATTGTGCTCATCGGATTAGTATATACTTTAAAAAATCCGGTTTTAAATTTTATAAATAAAAAAAATGAAACAAATGCGATGGCCTGGAAAAATTTTAAAATTGATGAATGGGCTGCCCTGGTAAATCCGCAAAAAAAAGAAAGCATTAAGTATATTTATAAATCAAAAGACAAACTCATTGATGATTTTGAACAAGCTAAAACAAAACTTTCTGACAACAAATTTAACCAGGCAAGATTTTTTTTGCAAAGAATCATTTACTCAAATGCAGACTTTAAAACAAAAGAAAAAAGTAAAATATTTTTAAGTTTTATACCTGAACCAGATTACCAGGATTTTTCTGATCCTGTTTTTCCTGACAAGCTTCTGGAAACACCAGAATTTTATGCGGATTGTCTTGTTTTATGGCAGGGCAGCGTTATAAAAATCAGAGATGTCGATCATGGTAAAGAAGTGAGCCTTCTCATTAAAGATGCAAAATCCGATTATCTCGTTGATGCTTTTTTGCAGACGAAAGATTCAAAATCCAACTGGCTGTCTTTTTCTGATTTTCAAAAGAAAAAAGAATTAACTGAAAAAAAACCTCAGGCCATCGTATATGGCAAGTTTAAAGGGGTGATTGGTAATCAAAAAAAAATCTATCTTGAACTCATTCAGCTATGGATGTAAGTTTTCTTTTAAATTTTATTTACAAAACGATCAATTCTTTGCATGGCAATTTTAATATTGTCAATGCTGGTTGCATAGCAACAGCGTATAAAGCCATTTCCTTCTTCCCCAAAGGCATCTCCGGGAATTACCGCTACATTTTCCTGCTCTAATAATGTTTGAGCAAATTCCATGGAAGTTAATCCGGTTTTTTCAATTCGCGAGAAAGTATAAAAAGCGCCATCCGGATTTAAAGTTTCAAGACCGATTCGATTAAACTCGGTTACAATAAATTCACGTCGTCGTGCATAGCTGTCGCGCATTTTATCGCGTTCATGCAACGCATACTTAAGAGCAGTCTCTGCAGCCATTTGAGCAACTGTCGGAGCACAAAGCATGGAATACTGGTGAATCTTCAACATGGCCTTTATCCATTCTTTGGGACCTGCTGCAAAGCCGATCCTCCAGCCTGTCATGGCAAAATTTTTAGAAAAACCGCCAAGTAATATGGTTCGTTCTTTCATCCCGGGAAAACTGCTGATGGCGGTATGCGCAAAATCATAACTTAAATCAGCGTATATTTCATCAGATACAACCAAAAGATCATTTTTAATGACGGCATCAGCAATTTTTTCTACGTCTTTTTTTTGATAACTTGAACCTGTGGGATTTGAAGGATAATTTAAAAGTATAGCCTTGGTTTGACTGTCGCATGCATTATCAATTTCATCCGGCTTTAATATAAAGTTTTCAGAAAATTTTGTAGAAATAGTTTTTGGAATACCGCCGGCAAGTTTGATCATCGGGGAATAAGAAACATAACTCGGCGATCCATAAATGATTCCGTCGCCTGGATTTATAATGCTTCTTAAAGCAATATCAATTCCTTGAGAAACCCCAACAGTAATCATGATTTCCGTATCAGGATTATAATCAACGTTATATGCATTTTTTAAATAATTTGATATTTCATTTCGCAAAGATGGAATTCCTGCGTTTCCTGTATAATGAGTATACCCGTTTCTTAAAGATTCAATGGCTGTATTTACAATGATCTGCGGTGTTACAAAATCAGGTTCGCCTACACCAAGAGAAATAACATCTTTTTTTTGTGCAACAATATCAAAAAATACCCGTATTCCCGATGATGGTATGGAAACTATTTGTGAAGATAGCCTTTCGTTCCAGTTAAGTACATTTTCTTCAACCTGAGATTCTACATTTGGCATATTATTTAATTGTGATGATTTTTTAATGGTCACTCTTCAACGATGAGCGCCTTAAGCCCTGGAAGTTGTTTACCCTCAAGAAATTCAAGAGTTGCTCCGCCGCCAGTGCTGATATGCGTAATTTTATTTTCAAGTCCCGATTTTTTTAATGCCAGCATGGAATCTCCGCCGCCGACAATGGTAGTTCCTTTAACTTTACTTACAGATTTTGCTATACTCATTGTACCTTCTGAAAAGGCATCCATTTCAAAAACCCCCATCGGACCATTCCAAAGTATTGTTTTGGAGTCACCGATAATTTTTTCATATTTTTTAATGGTTTTTTGCCCAATATCCATACCCATCCAACCTTCTGGAATTTCAAGCCCACATGGTTTTATTTTTCCATTTTCTGAAAAATCCATACTTATGACATGATCTTCAGGTAAGTAAAAGCCACATTCATTAAATTGTGCCTTGTCTATGATTTGTGATGCCTGACTTAAAATATCGTTTTCAACTTTTGAGTTTCCTACGCGTAAACCTCTTGATTTAAGAAAAGTGTAGGCCATGGCTCCGCCAATGATGATATGATCAACTCTTTTAATTAGCTGGTCAATCACTTCGATTTTTGATGAGACTTTGGATCCGCCAATGATCGCTGTAAACGGCCTTTCTGGAGATGTTAATGCACGGTTTAAAATATTTACTTCTTTTTGTAATAACAGACCAGCACAGGATGGTAAAAATGATGCAAGTTCATAAACTGATGCATGTTCTCTGTGGCAGGCTCCAAAAGCATCATTAACAAAAATATCTCCCATGGTTGATAATTTTTGCGCAAACTTTTTTCTTTCTTGTTCTTTTTCTGATGTTTCTTCTGGAAAAAATCTTATATTGTCGAGAACGATGATTTCGCCAGGCTTTAATCCTTCTGAAATGGAGCTCATTTTACTCATTTGATCAAATGGGCAAAATTGAATGTTGACTTTAGGTAGTAATTCTTTTAATTTTTCAGTTACTTTAAATAATGACAGATTTAAATCTTTAGTATTTTTAGGACGGCCAAGATGTGAAATAATTATGATCGAGGCCCCCTTTTTTAAAAGAAGTTCAATGGTCGGTAAGCTTTTTATCATTCTGCCGGGATCAATCACGTCACCAGTTGCTGGATCTAAAGGAACATTAAAGTCGACTCTGAGCAATACTTTTTCGTTATGTACGTCCAGATCTTCAATGCCTTTAATATTTTTCATCATGTGAGCAAACGAATTAATTAATTTATTCCGTAAACAAAAATTCATTTTTTCATTTTATCAAACGAGCAGCCATTGAGAGCCTGTGCGCCAACCAGGGGCGAGGCGGAAAAATCATACAATGCTGCTGCGTGTGCGCCCGGCTCTGGATTTTCAGTGCAGTGTTTTGTGAATCGAGAAACCCGCACTGAAAATCAGGAAGGTACTTCTATGTTTATGTCGCATTTTTAAAAAATCGTTTATGTTTTTCTAAAAACAGGCGATAATAAGACTATTATGATTTTTGAGAATGGAAACTGGGGAAAAACCCAATACCTTTTAGAAAGATCCATGGACGTTGAAACTACCCGCCGAAAGGTCATTGCTGATAATATCGCCAATGCAGATACTCCGCATTTTAAACGATCTGAAATTACCTTTGAAGCTTCACTTAAAAGAGCTCTTGATACAGAAGATTATATAAAAAGTGAAGCTGTTCCGGCACGAATGACGGACTCTCGTCACATTCCTTTTTTTCAGCCGGTAGATTATCATACAGTTAAACCAAGGCTGCATTTAGATTACCTTACTTCCATGCGAAATGACGGAAACAACATCGATCCTGAAAAAGAAACCCAGGACATGCTTGAAAATCAACTTCGCTACCAGGCATTGACACAAATCTGGAGCAATAACGACCGATTGATGCAGACGGTTATGAGGACGGCATAATATGTTTGAAGCTATAAACATTGCAACCAGCGGTTTAACCGCACAGCGTTTAAAAATGGATGTGATATCCAACAATATTGCAAACGCAAGTACTACCCGAACCACAGAGGGCGGCGCATACAGGAGAAGGAGGGTTATACTCCAGCCTATAAACGAACGGACTCGATGGAATTCTCCTTTTGCTCCTCATGGACTTAGAACCGGCGATGGGGCCGGTGTGCGCGTTACCCAGGTTCAAAGAGATGAAACTTCTCCGGTTCGTCTTGTATATGATCCGGGGCATCCCGATGCTATTCAAATTGGTCCTAAAAAGGGCTATGTAGAATATCCAAATGTAAATCCAGTTACGGAAATGGTAGACATGATTGCCGCCAGCCGATCGTATCAGGCTAACGTCCAGGTGATTGAAGGTTTTAAAGGAATGTTTCAACAGGCGCTTCAAATTGGAAGAGGTTAGTAAAAAGATAATTTACGTATACAAATATTTATATAAACAAATATATAGTACTTTTAGCTATATAAATATAAAAAATTAATAATATTTGACAACTTAAATGAATTAAATTAAGAGGGTATAAAGATGGACATTAAAAACAATTTGCAGTTTCTTCCTAAGTCGATGGTCGGAAGTGACATAATGCAGATGCGGGTTACAGACACAGCTCATGACAGGGGAATACCTGAACAGGAAGTTCCTGAATCAACTGCGTTAAATTTTTCAGAATTGTTTAACCGAGCTTTGATGAAAGTAAATGATCAGCAGGTCGATGCTGAAAGATTAACGCAGAAAATGATTACGGATCCATCTTCGGTAGAGATGCATACGGTTACCATTGCGGCAGAAAAAGCCCGTATGGCGATCACCTTTACCAAAACAATTGCAGATCTGGCGATAAAAACATACCGTGATCTGATAAATTTAAGATAAAGAATTTAAAATAAAATGATCATCAGAGCGTTTTAAATCGCTCTGATGATTTAAATATAAAAAAGAAAAGGGTTACAGGGGAGCTTGGAGGAAATGCGGTCAAAAAAAATAAAAGCCGCAAATCATAAGGTAAGGAATTTAAAATGCCCGACTTCAAGCAGATTTTTCAGAAAATTTTAGAAATTGTAAACAAGCTCGATACTACAAAAAAAATTATAGTTGGAGCAGTTGCATTAACAATGGCGGCGTCCGTTGTGATTGTGGTTTCTGTTTCATCCGTAGACTCCAGAGAAGTTTTGTTTAAAAACATGGAGACGAAAGATTTTGCGAAAATTACATCTAAGCTCGATGAAATGGGCATTGCCTATAAATCATCGGGAACAAATGCCATTTTCGTAAAGCCGGCAGATAGAGATCGTATCATTGTATCTCTTGCCCAGGAAAATTTAATACCGCAGGGCGTTCACGGTTGGGAGATTTTTGATGAAGAAAAATGGTCTGAAACAAAGATCGAAAAGGATGTAAAAAAACAAAGGGCTGTCATGGGCGCGCTTTCTAAAATGCTCACCAGTATTAAATCTATTGAAAAAGCGCAGGTAAATATAGCATTTCCAGAACCAGGTTTTTTTGAAGATAATGCCGAACACATCACCGCCGCAGTATTGCTCGAATATGCGCCAGGAGTCGAACAGTTAAAAAGAAAAGAGATCGAAGGTATCGTAACTCTTGTAAGCCGTGCTGTCGCAGGGTTAAAAAAAGAGGATGTGTCTGTTGCAGGCCCAAACGGTGAACTTTTAAATGCATTTCCTGATGAAATTGATAAACAACAAAGCGAGCTTTCTCTGGTTGAAAAGAAGCTTAAAATTCAGGAAACTGAACGTATCAAGATGCTTAAAGACATACAGAAAGCTCTTGAATACACTTTTGGGGCCGACAGGGCCGATATCGTAAGACTCGACCTGCAAATTAGATGGGATAAAGAAACCATTGATAAAACAGTTGTTGAACCTGTAACCATGGTACCCGATAATCCGGCAACTCCATATTCAGAGCTTGTAACAAAAGACGCACTAACTGTATCACGAAAAAAAGTTACGGAATCTTTTAAAGGACGAGGTTGGACGCCGGAAGGACCTGCGGGAGCTGAATCTAACGTACCTCCTGGATATATGGACAAAGATACCCAACATTCGGAGTATAACAAAGAAGAAAATATTGAAAACAACGAGTTTAATAAAAGTATTCATAAAATTGAAAAACAACCCTGGGAAAAATCCAGAGTCACCCTCGCGGTGATTTTAGACGGCAGATGGGAGAAAAAAGGAATAAATAAAGATGGAACAGGTTATATTCGCGAGTATCATCCCGTAAGCGATGAAGATATCGCAAAAGTTACTGATGTTTTAAAAAAAGCAATAGAATATAACGTTTCGCGTGCCGATCAAATTTCAGTCAAGCATATTCAAAAAGATCGAAGTAAAGAACACGAAGAAGAAGACGAGATTCTTAAAAAGAGACGCGCATTTAGAAAAATGTTAGTGACTTCGTTGGTAGCTGTTGCTTCAATCGTAGTTCTGGTTTTAATCGTTCAACTTTTTAGACGTGAACTTGAAAAAAGCCGTCGAGCCAGAGAAGAAGAGCTTGCAGCTCAGCAGCAAATGATGAGAGAAGCTGCGTTGCGAGCCATTGAAGATGAAGGAATCGAAGTAGAATTGTCTCTTGAAGAACGCGCCAGACGAGAAATGATTGAAAATGCCATTAGTCTTGCCAAAGATCGGCCGGAAGAGGTTGCCCAGTTAATTAGAACCTGGTTAGCAGAGGAGTAATCATGTCTCGAATAATTTTCAGAAAACCAAATATTGTTAAAAAGGAAGATTCAGTTATGCTGGAGCTTCCTGATAAATATAAAAAATATCAGCAGTTAGACGAATTGGCCGAGTTTGAGCTTGATTCTACCGGTAATATTGTTGAGCAGTATTCGGGTCCCAGTATAGAAGAAATCGAGAGCGAACTTCAGCGTTACAGGGAAGAAACAGAAAGACAAATCCAGGATCAAATCAGAGACTCAAAGAAAAAATCTGAGCAAATCATCGAAGAAGGAAAAGCTGAATCGTTCAGGTACATTCAAGAATCAAAAGAAAAGGTTAAGCGAGAACAGGAATCTACGCGTTTTGAAGCCGAGCAGACCATAGAAAGAGCGCGTCTTGAAGTAGAAAAAATGGTAAAAGAAGCCGAAATGAGAACGGCTGAAATTGAACATGAGGCATACCAGAAGGGGTATAATGCAGGACGTGAAATTGGTTATCGTGAAGGACAGGGCGAGGTTCGCCGTTTAATAGATCGCCTGGGTACAATACTTGGTCATGCAATAGACGTACGCGAGCAGGTGATTAAAGAATCTGAAAAACAAATGGTTGAAATGATTTTAATCATCGCCAGAAAAGTTATTAAAGATGAAATTGTTGAAAGAAAAGAGGTTGTACTTAATAACATTCGAGACGGCTTAAGCCGTATTAAAGAAAGAGACAGAATTGATATTCGTGTGAATTTTGCTGATCTTGAATTAACGACAGCACATAAAGATGAAGTTATAAAAATGATGGAATCATTACGAAAAGTAAATATTTACGAAGATTCCAGGGTTGATAGAGGCGGCGTAATCATTGAAACAGATGTCGGTGCTATTGATGCAAGAATTTCAACTCAGTTAAAAGAAATTGAAGAAGCTATTCGAGACGCAAAACCTGTGTAATTGAGTTTGGGGAAATGTTGATTCCATGATTGCTAAAAAAATTATTCCGCCAATCAAACTTCTTGACAAGTATCAGGTAATATTAAATAAAACAGAGACGGTAAGATCTCTGGGTAATGTAATCGAAGTTGCCGGAAATATCATTTATTCAACAGGGCCGGATGCAAAACTAGGCGAGATATGTCATATTGAACGTGTTGAAGACGAAAGTTATATTATGGCTGAAGTGGTCGGTTTTAAAAATAATGTTATTATTTTATCTCCGCTTGAAAATATTACAGGAATATATTCAGGATGCCGCGTATTGTCAACTGGCAATCCATTAAGGGTGTCTCTCGGTGATGAATTGCTTTCCAGAGTAATTGACGGAATGGGCAATTCTTTGGATAATAAAGGAAAACTTGTCAGCGATGAAATTAGAACTTTGTACAGTCGACCCCCCAATCCACTGGAAAGACCCATCATCAACGAGGTGATGCCGGTAGGTGTTAAAACCATTGATTCACTTCTTACACTTGGAAGGGGTCAAAGAATCGGGATTTTTTCTGGTTCAGGAGTTGGTAAAAGTACTTTATTGGGCATGATAGCCCGCTACGCTCAAGCCGATGTCAACGTGATCGCAATGATTGGAGAAAGAGGACGTGAGGTATCTGAATTTATAAAAAATGACCTTGGTGAAATCGGTTTAAAAAAATCTGTTTTAGTTGTTGCATCATCAAATGAAAGCGCTATGCACAGGGTACGTGCAGCATATATGGCAACAACCATTGCTGAATATTTCCGCGATAAAGGTAAAGACGTATTACTGCTCATGGATACTGTGACAAGGCTTGCAATGGCCCAACGAGAGATCGGGCTTTCAGCTGGCGAACCTGCGACTACGAGAGGTTATCCGCCATCGGTATTTACCATGCTGCCTGAATTGATGGAAAGAGCCGGCACTTCCTCCAAAGGTACGATTACAGGAATATATACAGTCCTTGCTGAAGCAGATGATATGAATGATCCGATTGTAGATACTACGCGAGGTATTCTTGACGGGCATATTGTATTGTCCAGAAAACTTGCCAATCGATCACATTATCCCGCTATTGACGTTGTTTCTTCAATCAGCCGAAGTATGAACTCCATTATTCCCAAGGAGCATATTCGACTTGCAGCATCTATCAAAGAAATGATGTCGGAATATAATGATAATGAAGAAATCATCAATCTTGGCGCCTATGTAAAGGGAGCAAATCCTGTTTTAGATAAAGCGCTTTTGATAAAAAATGATTTAAACGGATTTTTATGTCAAGAAGTCGAGAATTTCCAGTCTTTTGAAAATACACTTGAACAACTAAAAGAAATTTATTCTATATTAAGTCGAGATACAAGAAGAACTCGAAGAGCGGGCTGATAAATGAAAAAATTTCGTTACCCATTGGAGCCATTATTAAAAATAAGAAAATATCAGGAAAAACAGGAGTTTTCAATATACGGGAAAATGCTTGCTAAAATTAATGTTCATACTCAAAAAATAATCGAGACACAGCAATTAAAAACTGATTTTACCAGTCTCGAAAGAAAGAGAATGATCGAAGGATACTTTAACCTGGAAGATAAAGAGCTGGCTGCCAAATACTATAGCAATCTTGGAAAAGTCATTGATCATGCTGAAAAAGAAATTAGTTTAAGAAAGGAAGAAACTGAAGTGTTGCGAAAAAATGCAGAGAAAGCAAGGCATCGTAGAAAAATTCTGGAAATTTTAAAAGAAAAAAAACATAATGAATATCAATTAGAACTAAATAAGCTTGAGTTTAAAGAACTTGACGAGTTTAATCAGAGAATGAGACGATCGGAGTCATGAATGAAGCACAACATGATGATATTAAAAGATAAAAAGAAATATATAAATATTGAAAAAACTGGAGAAAATTTAAGTATTAAGTTTTTAAAAAAAAGAATGAAGAAGTTAGATGTTGAACTGGGTTCTATGTCAGGATTCGTATTTAGTTTACGCAGTAAAATAAATCATCACGTAAGATCAAGCATCCGTATAAAAGATGAAAGAAACGAGAAAAGCATTGTACAGAACCCAGCTAAATCAGATCAGTCTGGAAAAGAGGTGTATACATGAACGAAAAACGATTGGCTTTATTGTTACTTATATCTATTTTTTTTGCCGGAGCTCTTTTGGTGTTTGTGCTCGACAGAGTAGGTGTAATCAATGCATCATATTATATAAAATATTTACAGCCGAAAAATCCTGAAAAATTGACAGATATTGAATACCCTGGCGAAGTAGATAAAATAGCTTATCAAAAACTGGCTGAAAAGCTTCAGGAGAAAGAAGAGCAATTGACACAAAAAGAAGAAAAATTAAAAGAAATGTCGGATAACATCAATAACCAGCAAACAGAAATTAACGCTGTTAAAAAAAACATAGAAGTGGAACGCGAATCTATAAAACTACTAGCTCAAGATTTAAGCAATCGAGATAAAAAAGTAAGAGATATTGCTTCAAAAATAATGAATATGCCTCCTGAAAAGGCCGTAGAAATGATGACAAACTGGCGGGACTTTGATATCATTGATGTTCTACATAAAATGGATAAACTTTCTGAAGAAGAAGGCATTCCTCAAATAACGCCGTATATGTTGACTCTTTTTACTCCTGAAAGAAGGGCAGAGATCAGCAGAAAAATGTTATTGCCGCCGGTTGAGCAAGAATAACATTTACCTGGTACCATTAAATTTCAGTTTAAACTATGAAGTCTGTAAATTATTTATTAAAATATACCTGGATAATATTTTTATCGCTACTTTGTACAAAACCACCCATATTGATTAACTCTGAAAACAATCCCGTAGAAAGTCACAAAGATATAGTGATAAAGGTTAAATTCAGCCCGGATGGAAAACTTCTCGCATCCGGCGGCAATGACAGCGATATACTTATGTGGAATGGAGTAAATGGAAAATTCTTAAGAATTCTCCATGGCGAGTATGATAAAATATTTGATATTGTATTTATGGAATCAAAAAATGAAATAATTACAGCAAATTATCAGGGTACATTATTAACCTGGGATGAATTAAAAGGATTTAAGAGTAAAGAACAACTTGGTAACAGCTTTATATCAGACATCGAGTTTAATTTTGCCGGAGGATTTTTCATTGCCTCAATCTGGGAAACAAGCTTAAATGTATTGAAGATTGATGGTCATGAATTGATTCATAAGTGTAAATCAAGCGATTTTAAAATTAGAGCAATAAAGTATTCAGAACAAACAAAATCTATTTATGCAGGAACATCCTCTGGTAATCTTTTACGATGGTCTCTTGATCAGTGCTCAGAAGGCGAAAATTACAATCAAAATATTCATAATGATGCTGTTACATCTCTTGATGTAAACGATGAATTAAATTTACTCGTTACTTCATCTGTAGATGGTAGAGTTAAATTATTTAATTTAAGTACATTAAAAGAAATTGGAGTTGTTAAAGATCATAAATCTCCGGTTAATTCTGTTAAAATTATTCCACAGTTTTTAAAAGTTATAAGCGGTGCAAAAGATGGTAAAGTGATTGTATATGATCTCAAGACAAAGGAAAAAATCACACTAACTGCTCATATAGATTCGATAAATTCCCTTGATGTCAGTCCTAATGGCGAATTGATTGCAACAGGCAGTAGTGATAAAACAGTAAAGCTTTGGAGTTTAAAGAAAATTTTAAATTCATCAAAGTAATTTAATGTTTTTGGTTATTCGATTTTAAAATGCTTTGTGGAGATGATTTCTTTTTAAAAAAAGCCCTGTCATTTGAAATTTCAGAATCGTTTCTGCAATAGTGAGAGGGCTTTTAAAGAAATTTAAAAAATTACGAAGTTTTTGCTTTCGTATTTTTTACCAACGATTATTTCCGCCGCCAGTTCTTGGTCGATTTTCTCTTGGTTTGGCTTCATTAACTTTTATCTCTCTATCGTTTATGCGAGTGCCGTTTAATCCAGCGATTGCCTTTATGCCATCTTCTTTGTTTGACATTTCAACGAAGGCAAATCCTTTTGCCTGACCGCTAAATTTATCAGTTACTATATTGGTAGAAACTACTTCACCAAACTTTTTAAAGGCTTCAGTCAGCTGACTTTCTGTAACTGAGTATGCCAAATTTCCAATGTAAATATTCATTTTATCCTCTTTTTTACGTTCAATTATCAATTTAGATTTTCTATTCAAGATAGGGAGTTTCAGCTTAATTTAAGATTCAACATTCATCGATTTCAATTTTCAAACGTTTATTCGTAGGGATCCTTGTTCAATGTCCATATGCTGCATAGTAAAATTATAGATATGATTAAAAATGATTGGCGCACAGGCTAAGGACGAGCCTCGAACCTTCTTTAATATAAAATATATTTAAGATATTTTACTTTAAATAACTGCATTTATTCCGATTATATATATATGGAAATTCTTGTAAATGATAAACCACTTGATTTTGAGTTGGAAAAAACGTTAAGTTTAACTGAATTGCTGGAAAATATTCAAAACTGGGCATTAAAAGAAAACCTGTTTATTCTTGATTACAGGGTAAATGGGGAAACCATTGAAAATGAAATAGATACATTTAACTCGGATAATATTCAATCATTAGAAGTAAATCTCGGTTCTAAGCAAACACTGATTTGGGAAAATATCAGTGAATTGCAAAATTATTTTTTAAAAATAGTAACGTATCTTATACCGCGGCTTCAAGAAACGTCAAATTTAAGCGGCATAGATAGTTCTCAACTTCATGAAGGGATACAATGGACAATAAAATCACTGACTTCTATAAAAAAGTACTTTGCAAAAAGTGAATCAGCAATACATGAAATTGATGAGCAGCAGTTACTTGGCGCGTCAAAAGGTGAAAACTATGTTCAATTAATCAGTATCATTAAAGCTATTTTACAAAATATTAATGATTGCAAAAAACAATTGTTTTATAATATGCTGGATAATATAAATGCAGCCGATTTAAAAAATATGTATTTATCAGAATTATCCTCTGTAATTTCTAAACTGGAAGAAATTGCATCAGATCTTACCATCGGAAAAGATGTAAAAGCATTAAATGCTCTTGAAAATATTATCGAATGGCTATCAATTGGAATTCTGGTATTTGAAAAATCCGGATCAGATGTATTGGTAATTGAACAAATAAAGAAAACTTTAAATGATCTTGATGATAGCTTGAAAAACTCTGATTTTGTTTCACTTGCAGATATAATTGATTTTGATTTACGAGATTCTTTATCAGCATTGCTGCATTAAAAAACATATTAAATCATCGAGCTGTTGACCAGCGATGTAAAATAACATCCATATGGTCGAAAAAAATATCAAATTGAACAAACATAGTTTCAACAATCAAGGGCATTGTTACGGTAAGAACAATAAAAGCAACAATGATTTTTATAGGAAAGCCCAGCATTAAAATATTCATTTGCGGGGCTGCTTTGGACAGTATTCCTAAGGTTAAAGAAACCAATAGCAACGTACCCATGACCGGAACTGAAATTTTTAAAGCAATTAAAAACATGCCGGAGCTTAATTGCGTTAAGTAATTAAACATGCTATCAATTGAAATTTTATTGTAAAAAAAACCTTCTGCAAAATATGGTTGCCGTTCAAAAGAATACACTATGGCCTTAAAGGCAAGCAAATGTGAATTGCTTACAAAAAAAACATACAGCGCCAGAATATTTTTTAATGTACCCATAAGCGGTAAAGATACCTGTGCAAGTGGGTCATAAACATCGCTAACTCCAAAACCAATTTGTACTGAAAAAAATTCTCCAGCCATTTGAAATCCAGCCATGATAAACTGTAAACTAAGACCAATAAACATCCCTATAAATACCTGTTGAAAAATGAGCATGAAGTATGAGTTTTTTAGCAATTCATCCATTTGAGGCGGAAAATGAATTACCGGAGTTGAAATTAAAGAGATTAAAAAGGCCAGTGCTATACGATAAAAGACTGATATTCCATCACCTCCAAATGCAGGCATTGTGCTGGTCAAAGCTATTATACGGGCAAAAAGTAAAGTAAATAAGTTAAATTTAAATAAAAAAATATCCATTAAACGCTAAATTTTACTGATCATATTGAATAAATTTAAGGTATAGTCGATCATCGTTTGGATTAACCAGGATGCAAAAACTATCAATGATAAAAGTATTACCACGAGTTTAGGAACAAAAGTTAATGTTTGTTCCTGAATACTTGTGGTGGTTTGAAAAATGGAAATGATCAGACCAACCAAAAGTCCCAAGATTAACATGGGTGAAGATAGTTTTAGGGTAATCCAGATAGCATCTCTACCAATTGTAATTATATCTGCTTCTGTCAATTTTTTACCCGTAACTTCTTACAATTTGATGAGTGATTAATGACCAACCATCAATGATTACAAACAAAATAATTTTAAAAGGAATTGATATCATAACCGGAGGTAACATGATCATACCCATTGACATTAACGTTGATGCAACCACCATATCCACTACAAGGAATGGAATGTATAAAATAAATCCTATAAAAAAAGCCTTTTTTAATTCGCTTAACATAAAAGCTGGAATCAGTACCTGCATAGGTACTTCAGAATAATTTTTAGGCTTGGGTAATTTGCTTAATTTTATAAAAAGAGCAATTTCTTTAATTCCATCTTTTCCTATTTGTCTAACCATAAATTTATGTAAAGGGGCTGATGCCTCTGTAAAAAATCTGTCTGCCTGGATTTTACCGCCCATATACGGCTTTAAAGCCTTTTCATTAATATCATTTAAAGTAGGCGCCATGATGATGAAAGTTAAAAATAAAGCCAGAGAAACCATTACTTGATTTGGCGGCATGTTTTGTAAAGATAATGCTCGTTTTACAAAGTCAAAAATAATAATAATTTTGGTAAATGATGTTAGCATTAGTAAGATCGCAGGCGCCATACTTAACAATGTAATAAGCAATAAAACCTGTAGTGACAAAGCTACTTCTTTTGGCGATTTGGCCTCTTTAATATTAAAGTCAATTTTAGGAATAGGAATTGTTTGGCTATATGCCGCTTGTGCTCCCATTAACATTATTATTGCAGCTATAGAAAATATAAATATTTTTTTTCTATGCTGTATAAAATTTATTTCATATAACTTTGCTCTAAAATATTTATCAAATTTTAATAACATTTTGATGAATTGATTCTGTACTGAATTTTTCATGTTTTTTATATTACTGTTCATTTGAATCGTCCATATCTTCAAAAAGTTTTTTCTTATCCCGCAATTCATTTATTTTTAATCGGGCGTTTGATTGCAGGTTATTCCATTTACTGTGGTCGATGTTATCCATATTTTTATTTTTTTTATTAAAAATATCTTGAACTTTATTCGATATGACGGTTGTTAAATCAAGCCAGAGATCAGGTTTTTCTGTTTGTTTAAACGTTTCGCAGGTTAATTTAATTTGATCTATAAATACTTGTTCTTTAAATTCTGAAACTAACTGTATACCTGCGTCAGAAACTCCAATTAAAAGCAACTTATTGGCAACTTCAATAATTTGAAGTTTTTTACCGGATTCAATAGGGTATTCGTGAAGAATTTTAATTAAATGGGTATCGGAAGTAATAAATTTATTCTTATATTTTAAAAATTTCTGGAAAATTAAAATTATAATAATAACAAAAGCAAGACCCAGGATTGTTTTAATGATTTGAAATACCCAGTTCGTTGATTCAATTTCTTTATTGCCTGGTTTTTCAGTATCGGTACCCAGTTCTTTGTCGAGTAGTTGTTCAAATTCACTTGGTTTTTCTTCAGGGGATTGTTCTTTAACGTTTTCAGTTACAGGTGGATTATTTAAGAGGTTCTTGTTTGTTTGCTTTTGAGCAAAGATAATAGAGCTGGACGACATCATTAAAACAATAATGATAACAAGTTTTATATAACATAGTCTTGTTTTTGTATGTGACATAATACTTAATTGTTCTTAAGCTATCATTGATCAGGTTGACAAGTATTTTTTGCATATTTTATACTTTAAAATTTCCGAGAAAAATAATTTCAGGTTCAAGCATTACATTGTATTTTTCATAAACAGTTTTTTGTACATGTAGAATGATCGTGTATATATCATTTGAACTGGCATTACCTGAATTTAAAATAAAATTTGCATGATCTTTTGATATTTCAGCATCTCCAACACGGTATCCGGATAGGCCGCAATTTTGAATTAAAGTCCACGCTTTTGCATTGGCAGGATTTTTAAAAATAGAACCGGCATTTTTTTTATTTTTCGGCTGACTTTTAATTCTATTTTTTTTATATTCATCTATTTTATGATTAATCTCAAACAGGTTTCCTTTTTTTAAGATCATTGTACAATCATGTATGAATAAATTTTTATTTTGCTTAAAAATACTATCTCGATACGAAAAGTTTGCTTCAGACTTCTTTAATGTATGCAGTGCGCCATTTTCAGATACGTTTATGGTGTTTACATAATTTGCCATTTCAAAGCCGTAACAGCCGGCGTTTTGTACCAGTGCGCCGCCTATGGTACCCGGTATTGTTGTTAAAAATTCAAGTCCTGTAAACTCCATTGAGCTGATTTTTTTCGCAATATAGGCGCTACGAGCGCTCGAAGGGATTTTAAAAGTAACGGATTGGTTATCCTTTGCAATAATGTCAATATTTTCTGGATAATTAATTTTAATAACAACGCCGTCATAACCGAAATCAGAAATTAAAATATTTGAACCACCTCCCAGGATAAAATGTTTTTCATTTATTTTTAATAATAATTTCTGTAAAAGTAATACTTTGTTGATATCATCTGGCATGATAAACAACTCTGCATTACCTCCAACTTTGAACGTGTTATGTGCTTTTAATGAATGATCACTGTAACATAAAATATGATTTAAATTGCAAAATTCAATAACTATTATTTTATTTTTTTCAACCATTGAAATAAATATAAGTTATTCAAAATCCAATTGATATCTTGACAAATATTCACTAATTTCCTGAGTTTTCATCTTTGCATTCCATCCCAGTAAATTACCCATAGCATCTGTTATTTCTCTTAAAATATCAGGTTCGGGAACCCCCGTATTGCCTATGTTATTTCGACGCATTAAAAAATCAGATAATTTAACCGCAGATTCATATTCAACAGCATGTTCAATTTCAGCAACAGTTAGAAAAGAAACTTTATCGATATATTTTTTACTTTTTATATTGCTTTCAATACGAGCGACAATTTTTTCATATTCACAACCATAATAAGAAAATAAATGTTCAGTTAATTTTGGATCCATCGAGGAGTTTGTTTTTTTAATTGCATCCGTAAGCGCGTTTTCAAAGCTTCCTTTAAATCTGCCGCCAACAAGAGGGGTGTTTTTTGTTTTTGATTTTATAAAGTTTTTATTGCTTTTTTTAAAAACCCTGTCTATCATAATTTCTGCAAGGGCTCTTGACGTGGTCCACTTACCGCCAATTACAGAAAACAAGCCTGCTATATTATCTGTTTTTTGATGGTCAATGATTTCATGTTTTCGGGAAACGCTGTAAGTACTTTCATTTTCATCTCCAACTACAAGCGGGCGAATACCTGCATAGGCATGTACTACAGAAGAAAGTCCTACATCTGCAGGATAATAAGATTTTACAAGATTTAGCAATTCCTGAGCTTCCGATTTTGTAACTTTAACATCATCAAGATCGCCGGTAAATTTATCATCAGTTGTTCCGATGAGTGTGTAATTTAACCAGGGTATAATAAAGAAATGTTTGTTATCTTTCGTTGAAAATGTCAAAGCACAGTCTTTGTTGATTCTAGGTAATAACAGGTGTATTCCCTTGCTTCGTACAATTTTTTGGGGAGTTTTTCTGGATAATTTTGATAATACTTTATCGACCCAGGGCCCGCCAGCGTTGATAACTATGTCGCTTTCAATTTTAAATTCCTGATTTGTTAATTTATCAATTGCATAGACGCCTTCAACTTTTTGAGTGTTGGATTTATTAAAAATAAAGCTTTGGAATTCGACATAATTGGCAATAACTGCATTTTTTTCAGAAGCTGATAATATATATTCCATATTGGATCTTTCAGGAAATTTATTTAACACATCATAGTAAAGGTAACCGCCTTTTAATCCGCGTGTATTGATTCTTGGTTCTAGCTTTGTTACTGTTTCTTTCGATACCCATTGATGATTTGGCAGAAATTTTTCCGAATAAGGCAGTTCATTTTTATCGAAGGATAACAAATCATAAAAAAACAAACCAGTCTTAAGTAAAAACCGTGAAATCGGCAGATAGTCATAAACTGGTAATAGAAAAGGCAAAGGAAAGGCAATGTGCGGAATATTTTTTTCGAGAAGTCTTCGTTCACGAAGAGATTCACGAACTACAGAAAACTCAAAGTTTTCCAGATACCTCAGTCCACCGTGAATCATTTTTGATGTAGCTGAAGAAGTTGCATGACCAAAATCATTTTTTTCAATTAGCGCTACTTTTAAGCCTCGTAATGCTGCATCCCATGCTATAGCTGCTCCGGTTATACCTCCTCCAATGATCAATACGTCAAATTTGTTATTTTTTAGCGCTTCAATATCTCTTTTCATAATTTACTCTATAGTAGTCTAACTAATATTAAATAGAGCATCAAGTATATTTTATCAAATATTGATAAAAGAATAATTCCCGAATAATCATGAAATTATTTAGTATTGAAATAGTTAAGAAATACAATGATTTAATTTCAATTTATATATACTGTTTACTTTTTATTTTACTGCTTTAAAAATACTCGTAATCAGTCATTTGATATAAATCCAAAAAGAGTATTACGTTTTTTCCGGAAGTTTAAATCCAAGATAAGTGCCCTGACTTATTCCCATTAAAAGCAGCAGGCTCTCGTTAAACTCAGGCATAGATAATTGGCTATAAACATTACTTACAAATATTCCAATTAAAATAATGGTCCAAATAAATACCTGCAATCTAGGAAGACTCCATCCATCTGAATCATGCAATAAATCTTTTATAAACGTTTCGGCTTTTGAATTATTACTTACAGGAAACGCTTTTATCTTATGATCCAGGATTGCCTTTTGCATGGTTTTCTCGTTAAGCTCTTTTTGCATATTCACCAGTTGATCTCCGGTAGATTTTTTTAGTAAATTTATTTTTACTTTTAAATCCTGTATTGTTTCTTGCAGGGATTCGCTTTCTGCTCTTAACTGACTAAGGCCATTTATTTTTCTTGAATCAATAAATATTGCAGCGCCTCCGGTGGTTAGCGATAACCCTAATAAAGTAAGAGCCGTTTTGTTAAGTGAGTTAAAATCCTGAATAACGAACCATATAAAAAGGTATGAAGTCAATATTACAAAAATCCACAAAAACATTTGAGTTTTCGACAGGCTATAGGGACTATTGATATCAGTAAATTTTAAAATAGGAGTTTTTATGCTTAGATATATAAAAAATAATAAAATCAAAAGGGTTGTGATTATCCAGACAATGAATGCAGTGCCTCTAATGTAGATTAGTCTTAGTTTCGCATCCGAAGGTATAGATTCATTTTCAACACCAACACTTATGGGAATAGTCTGGTACAATTCTTTGAACTTCCATTTTCCTAAAAGGCTGGCCCATGCAGTTTGCGATCCATCTTCTTTTGATAATGCAAAAACAATTTTACCATTCGTTGAATCAATGCTTAATGGCTTAAGCCCTTTTATGGCGATGTTATTAAGGAGAAGTATTATGTTTGGAGTAAACGGGTTATCTGGGTTTTGATACTTTTTTAAAAAGGAGTCCAGGTGATCTACTGTGATTATAATCTCATCTCCAATTCCGGCAGCAGGAATGTTGTTTTCATGGTTTGAATCTATATGATCAATTAAAGTTATTTTAGATGAAACGCCCGTAACTCTTGTTTCTTCGCCTGCATAAATCAGGGAAAATTGTGCAAGCATTAACATAAAAATTAAATTTGAGATAATGATTTTAATTGTACTTTTTAATTTGAAAAGGTGAAATTTGTTTTTTAAATGAGGTAAACTGCTGTTTTTGTATTTCATATAACCGATTTCCTTTTATAAACATTTTATATTATTTAACAAATATGTCAATTAATTAAATAAAATTTGAGATTTATTTTTAGGCGTGATTTGCAGGGCTGTAATCAAGAAATTTATAATTGATGAGTCAGTAATTTAAATAAAAAACAAGCCTGTTTTCATTTTAAGAAAGAAGTAGATTTATTCCGATGAATTGGGGCGATTATATTTTGGTAAAATGTGGCAGTTTTTGTGCGTTAAACGCGTATAAACGCCACCATTCTACCAAGAAGTTGCCGCTTACGATTAGTTGCAACGGCAAATCATAAAAAACTATTTACGATTGGTCTTCTATTCTATTTTTATCCGAAAATCATGAGAATTAACAAAATATTGCTAATATTTATTACCGGAATTTTAATTAATCTAGCAACACCAATAAATGCAGAACAAAGCGAGAAACCGGCTATACCCGACAATGCAAAAGAAATTGTGGATTTTATCGGATCTAATCAGGGAGGAATCCAACAAGTTAAAAAAGTTGAAACAGAATTTTTTAATATTGAAATTGATTCTAAGGGAGGAGTTATTCGAAGCTTTCGTCATAAAGACGATGAAAACAAGCTTAAAAACAACGTAGACATCGTTACGCTTGATCCTTTTGGTTTTAGTGTATATCTAGGTCATGAACTGGTAACCTTATTCCAAAGTAGCCAATTTGTCATAACCCAGAAAGATGATAAAAATAATTATATTGTCAAAGCAACACTACCAGTATCTGCAAAAACAAAAGATGGCGTTTTATATCCTGTAAATATCGTTAAAACATATAAGTTTAATAAAAAAACCCATTACTGGGATTATTCGTGGGAAATTGAAAATAAATCCAGGATAAAATTATACATACCAGAAATGTATTTTATTGCATTAGATGATATAGGACCTTATCCAAAGCATATTACATCAAGTAGTACGAAAAGTTTTAAAAGTTTTTATTATATCGATGGTTCTTATAAATCCATGCCAATTGAAGCTCATGTAAGTACTGAAGCCGATAGCGGAGGTTTTTTTTCTAATTTATTTTCATTTGGTAAAAAGAAACAAATTGATGATAAAGAAACATTTAGTGGTAAAATCGAATATTTTGGTATGGGCTCAAGATTTATGATTATGGCCATTCAGCCGATCACCCCTGTTAGCGCCATTACAGTTGTTATTAACAGTCATAAAAAAAATGAAATTCATGCTCATATGGGGCAGCTAACGATGGAAGCCGGCCAATCCGGTAAATATGATTTTATTGTTTATACCGGTCCAAAAGTAAAAAAGTTTTTCAACAATAGTCCGGAACAATTATTTCAAAACGAAAGATTAAAGCTCGTACATAAAGAATTATACAAAGCCTTTGATTTCGGCATTACTGCGCCGATTCGTGATTTTTTAGTAATGATACTTAAAATGTTGTATAAAATCATTCCTAATTATGGTGTAGCTATTATTTTATTGGTTATTGGCATTAAGGCGGT
This sequence comes from Spirochaetia bacterium, assembly GCA_029857955.1. Classification (GTDB taxonomy): domain Bacteria; phylum Spirochaetota; class Leptospiria; order Turneriellales; family JAOUFE01; genus JAOUFE01. Next base: position 3,952 of record JAOUFY010000038.1, on the reverse strand, counting down.
ATTTTTCCCATTAAATCAAGCTCAAGCAAAGTCAATGAAAAAAATGCAGGAATTGCAGCCCAAGATTAAGGAAATCAACGAAAAGTACAAAAAAAATCCGCAAGAAAAACAAAGAAAAACCATGGAATTGTACAAAAAAGAAAAAGCCAATCCAGTTGGCGGATGTCTTCCAATGTTGATTCAGATTCCAATCATCATTTCTTTAATCAGCGCTTTTACTGATTCTTATGAACTGTGGGGCTCTCCTTTTATCAGCGGATGGATCAACGACTTATCTGAACCAGATACCGTCTATGTATTTAGTCACAGCATACCGCTTATTGGCGGTTTTAACTTGAATCTTTTGCCGATCATTATGATTGTAAGCCAGTTTTTGCAAACTCAGTTTACAATGGTAACCGTAGATAAAAATCAAAAAAGAATGATGCAAATAGTTCCTGTAGTCATGGTTGTGATGTTCTGGGATTTTCCATCCGGTGTTGTTTTATATTGGATATTATTTAACCTGTTATCTGTGTTACAGCAGCTTTATACCAATAAATTAACATCCAAAAATACAGTGTAATTATAAATTAACGAGGAATCAAATGCAAATACTGGAAATTAACGCTGCAAGCGAAAAAGAAGCCTTAAAAAATGCTTCGGAAGTTTTACAAATCACTACCGACGATATAACCGTTCAGGTTTTTAAAAAAGGCGGAGGAGGATTTCTTGGAATGGGCTCTAAAAGCCCGTCGACATACAGGGTCTTTGCCATTAAAGATAAAACTCCTGAAGAAGCTCTCTTAAAAGGCGCTGTGATCTCTGTTACTGAAAAAATGGGCTATGATGTTTCAATTAGAGCTATTGACAAAAATGAAGACGGTAAAACATACATTCATATGGAATCAGATCAGGCCGGTTATGTAATTGGTAAAAGAGGAAAGACTCTTGAAGCAATACAATTTATTGTAAATTTAATTGTTCAGCAATTTACCGGCGAACCGCCAAAGATTTTACTGGATATTGAAAATTATCGGGAGAGAAGGGCAAACTATCTAACCGATATTGCAATGAAGATAGCTCAAGCGGTAAAGAAAACAAAAAAAAGCCGTTTAATGGAACCGCTAAATCCATATGAAAGAAGAATTGTACATATGGCGCTTCAGGAGGATGGGGTTGTTGAAACTGAATCTGAAGGTCAGGGTATTTATAAACGAGTACGAATTAAATTAAAAGGCAGCGAATCTGCGCCAAATTCAAATCATGAACAGTTCTCCGACAATATCGATGAAGATGATGAAATACCGCACGATGTTGAAAATGAAAATCTTCCGGAACATTACAATTCATATTTAAACAACGAAGAGCCTGAACAAAACTTTTTACCGCAATAATGTCGCACGCCATTTGTGCTGTGGCTACAGTTAATGGTCACAGCGCCATAGGGGTGATTCGATTAACGGGCAAGGAAACTCATCGTTTACTTGCCCGTATATTTAAACCTGAAAACAAGAAAATAATACTTTTATCTGACTATCCATCAAGATCCATATATGGACGAATTATCTGGCAGGAAAATGTTATCGATGACGTTATTGTACTTATATTCTCAAAACAAAAATCATATACAGGCGAAGAAGCCGCTGAAATCCATGCTCATGGAAATCCAATTATATTAAAAAAAATATTAAAAATTTTATATCACATTGGATTTACCCAGGCTAATCCTGGCGAATTTACCCGCAGAGCCTATCTGGCCGGAAAAATAGATTTAACTCAGGCTGAAGCCGTAAAAGAAATTATCGAGGCGCGAAGTGAACGTCAATTGCAAAAGGCAATTTTACAAAAAGAGGGTTTATTAAAAAAACGAATTCACCAGTTTCGTTCTGATATACTAAACATTACAGCAGATTTAACTGCCCAGCTGGATTTTTCAGACGAAGGTATTGATTTTAAGTCTCAACAAGCTACGATCGAGTCACTTGTTACATTGAAAAATGAAATCCACTCGCTCATTAAAAATGCCAAAATGAATGCCATGCTGAAAGATGGAATTGAAATGGTTTTAATTGGAGCGCCAAATGCAGGTAAGTCTTCTTTAATGAATACACTCACCGGTAAAAACCGATCTATCGTATCAGAAACTCCAGGAACAACCCGTGATTATATCGACGCTCAAATGGAAATATCCGGCTTTCCCGTTGTTCTGGTAGATACGGCAGGAATTCGAAAAATTAGCGATGAAAAATCAAATTCAAAAGATACCAATAAAAGTGCAGATGAAATTGAAAAACTCGGAATCAAAAAAACAATTGAAAAGTTTTTAGAAGCGGATCTCCGGTTGATCCTCATTGATGCATCCATTTCTCCGAAAGAAAATTTATTTCATGATTTAAAGGGTTACTTACATTCTGATCATGCAGATTCTCATGTGCATAGGTCTATATTGATTTTAAATAAATGGGACATTGTTTCAAATGACTGGAAAAATAATCTTGAGAATGAAGAATTTTGGACAAATCTTTTTATTGAAGAAGGTATTATCGATGAAATGTTTTATTCGAAATGGAATCAAAATATAATACCTGTTTCTGCAAAAACTTCTTTTGGTATGGGTGCGCTTGTAAAGAAAATGGAGCAAATACTTGAGGATATTTTACCGCATAACGATTCAATAAATCTAGCTCCGTGGCAGTCTGAGATCATGGAAAAAGTTGAAGAAAATATCATAGAGACAATGGATTTGTTATCATCAGCAGTAAGCGCTGAAATTGTCGTTGAAAATTTAAACCAAATCATGCATTATCTTTCTGAGTTTACCGGCGAATATAATAATGAGGAATTACTCGGCAGAATATTCAGCCGGTTTTGCATTGGAAAATGATTTAATGATGCGATATTTAATCGCATTGTGATTATTTTTTAGTTCCTTCGTTAGCGACAGATTCCTGTGCTTTTTTAATTTCATCCGGATCGCCCAGAAAATATTTTTTTATGGCACGCAGGTCTTTGTCAAGCTCATAGACAAGCGGAATTCCGGTTGGAACATTAAATAGCGGAATTTCTTCATCGCTCATGCTATCAAGGTATTTTACAAGCGCTCTTAACGAATTACCATGGGCTGTAATGATGACCTTTTTACCAGATAAAATGGCAGGTGCAATGGAATCAGCCCAATATGGAAGTACTCGGTCGATGGTTAATTCAAGACTCTCTCCCAGCGGCAATAATCTTTTATCTACATTCGAATATCGATCGTCAAGAAGCGGCGATCGTTCGTCTGTACTTTCTAAAAGCGGAGGCGGATAGTCAAAACTTCGTCTCCATTGAAATACTTTGTCTTCTCCATATTTTGAAGCGGTTTCTGATTTATTTAAGCCTTGTAAGTTACCATAATGACGTTCGTTGAGTCTCCAACTGTTTTGAATGGGAATCCACATAAGGTCGAGGTCATCGAGAATTAACCATAGCGTACGAATGGCGCGTTTTAAAACAGAACAAAAAGCTATATCAAAAACAAAGTTATTTTCTTTTAAAAGCTGTGCAGCCTTTTTGGCCTCTAATATTCCTTTTTCTGACAAATCCACATCTTTCCAGCCCGTGAATCTATTTTCTTTATTCCATTGACTTTCGCCGTGTCGTAACATCACCAGTTTATACATTTTATTCCCTGTTTATACGCTGTAAGCGTGTTGATAAAGTCACCATATGGTTTTATTTAAACCATATGTAAAGAAAATTTGAAATAGCATAATAAAGACATAGTATTACTATTTTAGTGATGACTTAATTACAATACAGTGAATACTCAAACATATTTAAAGTGTATAAGAATTATGTGTTTTTAAAGGCCGCAAATTAAGAGGGAGCGGCTACTTTTTAGTAAATCATACGACTAAGTCAAAGGCATTTTCCCCATTTAGAAAAGTTCGGTATTTCATATTGTCCCAGAATTCAGCCCAGCGACCTT
>JAOUFY010000037.1 GCA_029857955.1 Spirochaetia bacterium | reverse complement strand
CGTTAATTCTGTCCATTATGTCTTTGGGAAGTTTTGATTCTTCTTTTAAGGGTTTCATGCGACCAATATCAAATTCTTCGACTGTATATAACGCACTATTTTCTTACTAAAAAGTAGCCGCTCCCAAGAAAATCAGTTTACAGGCATTAAATAAATATTGCTAAAGGCTGTATTTTTTGGAACTTGAATTTGCCGAGTTGCAACTTTCATACTATGCTTTATCTTGACTGTTTAAATGATAAAGTGATTTTGACCATCTCCTGTAAGGTATTTCGCTTGTTTCATAAAATAGATTTATATGTTAAAAATGATTTATAAATTAAGATTATCGGTATTAATTTTCGCAATAATTGCTTTCATGGAGTCTTGCAGCCCAGGTGCGCAGGAAATCAACAATTTCTTTCAATACACAAATGCGATTAAACATGAAATGCAAAGCAATAAGTCTGAAGAAAAAAAGCAAAAGTTGCTGACGAAAGTTCGAAAGAGATTACTTACCTTTATAGATACAGAATATGTCGCGAAAAAATCCCTTGGCAAATATTTCAACACTTTATCAGATAACGATAAAAATGAATTTATTCTCATCTTTCATGAGATCATGGCGCATAATCTGGTTAAAACCTATATCCCGATTAATAATGTGGTTGACCAGGATGTTAATGTTGAATTTATTAATGAAGAGTTTAAAAAAGATGAGATGTTTAATGAAAATGCAAATATAATACACATGAGAGTGATCGATGAAAGTATAATTTATTATGTTGATTTTTATTTACATTCAGTTGAAGGAAAATTTAAATTATATGATGTGCATATTGACGGCGCTTCTGTATTGATGGATTATCAAAACCAGTTTTATGGCATAATAAGTACAAAAGGTTTTCCATATTTATTAAAACGCTTAAAAGAAAAATATGAGAAACTTGAAGCGGCAAGCTCTTGAAATATTTAATGAGTATTGTTTAGATAAAAAATAATGCAGATACAAAATACATTTTCAAAGTCACTTTTTTATAATTTAGAATTAATTGTTGCTGTCAGTATATTTATTTCCGCTTTTTTTTCGCAAAATATTTTTTCGCAATCACATTCTTATCACAAAGTTAATAAATTTAAAGAGACAATTGAAGGTGAAAAATTATATTCTCAAGGTAAATATGATGATGCTATCGCCATGTTCAATGAAGCAATTAAAAAAGGTGAAACAAGAGGGGAGCCACATTATTATATTGGAGCAATTCATGAGTCAAGACATCACTATGAAGAATCAATACCCTATTTTCAAGAGGCCATCAGGCGTGAGCTTTTACCGGAATTTCGAGAAGCCACTCTATGGAAATTGATCATATTGCTTCGGAAACAAAAAAGTTATGCAGATATGATCACCTACATTGACCAGCTTGAGGATCTTGGAATTAAACATGCAAATTTAGATAAATTCAGAGAAGAAGCTGAAATAAACCTTTCTCCGGAAAAAATTAAAGCCAGAGAACTCATCAACGAAGCATTTAAGTTAATCTCGCACTGGGAAGCCGATCATGAAAATGAAGACTTTTGGCTGGTAAAAAATAACTATGATCTGCAAAATGAAGTGCTCGAAAAATATACCCAGGCAGTTTCGATGGACGATTCCTTGTCTGAAATGTACTGGGAAATTGCCGGATATTATGAAAAAATGTCAAATAACAACAAAGCCGTTCAAATTTATGAAAAAATCATAGCCAGGAATCAAGCCCCAAAAGCGCATTATAAAATTGGCGTTATTGCTAAAAAAAATGGAAATTTTGAAAAAGCACGAGAGCATTTTTTGACAGCCATGAAAAATCTTGACGAAAATGACTCAATCAGGTATTATCTTCTGGTAAATTTATCCCAGGTACTGTATGCTCTTGCTGATTATGAAAATGGAATTCGTTATTCGGGAGAAGCAAAGGAAAATAGAAAAAATGAAGATATTTTATATGATAATCTTATCTATTGTCTCCACTTAAGCGGCAGTAAAAAAGAATCGTATATTTCTGAATTAAACAGTAAATGTACGAATTTTATCAGTAAATCTGTTTTAATAAAAAAAGATATCAGGTTCATTACATTATACCATTACATGCTTGGCGAAGTTAACATGGTTATTTTGGATAAGTCCCGCCCGAATTACAAAAATAAATTGCATAATAATGTTGAAAATTTTTCAAGAGCATTAATACCTCCTGAGTTGCGTGAAATTTCTTTAAAGGGGGTTAAGATAAACGAGATATCTGAAGGTTATGAAAATGAAAAGTGGGCATCACTTCCCTTATGGTGCATGGTAAGGCTTGAGCATGTAGCGTCTTATTTACAAGAAATGAATGCAAACAAGGAATTGTATCTGATGTTGCTCATTTATAAAAAATATTTATTTCAAAATAATCCCGTTTTATATTACGAAGAACTTGCCGAAGCGGCTTTTCATCTCGGTTTAAACGAGGAGTCGCAAAATGCATACAGACAAATTAAAGATAGAAATTTTAATCAGGAAACAGGATATTTAAAAACGTATCTTCAATCATCAGCTATTAATGATTTTCAAAATGAGATTATCGATTTTTTAAAAAAACACCCCGAAGCAAAAGATCAGATGAAAAACTTCCTGGCTATAGAAAAGGAAGTTCAAAATATACCTCACGAGAAGTTGAACTCTGATATAAAAAACTTGATGGGTATTGATGAAAATCCTCCTCAAAAAGAGGATACAAAACCTTTAGAAGAAACGGTATTACCAGATAATAAAGAAGAAATTCAACAAAATCACAATTGAGCTGTCTATTTAAAATTGATTGTAATTGCTGTCTTGAATTTAAGATTTAAAAAAACCAGCAAAGTTATAAATTAAATAATTCGTTTTTTACCCTGGGAACCGTCTATTACATAAGGCGGAATTATACACAGAGGAAGCGTATTTCGTAAACTTTCGATTAATTTAATTCCATTTTCAATGCTCACTTCAAAGTGAGAACTGCCGGTTACTTTATCGAGTTGATGTAAGTAGTAAGGTTTGATTCCATGATAAATTAGTTTTTTAAAAAGATCTTGAAGAAGTTGAACATCGTCATTAACATGTCTTAATAAGACGGTTTGACATAAAATAGAAAATCCACATTTCATAAACTTGTGAATAACATCCAGGGCTTTTTTTGAAATTTCTTCCGGGTGGTTAATGTGCAGTACAAGCAGGGCTTGTTTATCAGGGTATTTTTTGAAGCTGTCAGTAAATATGGTAAATAAACTTGTGTTAAATCTTTCCGGTAAAACAGTTAAAGCCCTGCTGTGAAATCTTATTTTTTTTATTTGTGGTATCCTTAAAAAAATATCCAGAAGTTTTTGAATATTTTTATTAGATAACATAAACGGATCGCCTCCAGAAAAAATCACCTCTTGGATATCTTTGTGTTTTTGGATATACTCTACAACTTTTATAAAATCAGTAGAAGGTGATTCTAAATCATTTTGTGATATATTTTGGTATGTAACTCGTTTTCGCGTACAAAATCTGCAAAGAACGGCGCATTGATTTGACGAAATTACCAGAATTTTATCCGGATACTTGTGTATAAATTCATTTGCATGACCAATTGAAATATTTTTTTCATGCATCGGATCATCAGTAAAACCCTTGGCAGGTTTAAGTTCTTTGGTAGAAGGGATAAATTGACGCGATATGCGTAATTGTGTTTTTATGTCGGAGGTTGATAAAATGTTTTTTAAGGCTTTTGTCAGCACAAAGATTATTAACGGTGGAAAGTGAAACCAACGTACTTTCCATAGACAACCTTGCCTGATATTTCGTTAAACGAGAATGCTCCAAAAACTCTACTGTCTTGTGTGTTTTCCCAGTTATCGTTTAAACAAAAGTATTGTCTTGGTCCTATCAAGAATTCTCCAGTATTGTCGCGATGACTAATATTGTCTGGAAAAGTTGACTTATCTTTTGAGATACTTTCATAACTTTTAACAAGAGCATGGTTGATAAACAAGGATTTATTTAAAATTTGTGCGATGTCTCCTTCTGTAGCAACTACCTTGCACAACATTTGCAGACCCTCATGTTTGACGTGGATTAAATCGCCTTTTAATATAGTGGTCATGTGCGGATAAATTAAAAAAATACGATCACCCTGCTTTAGGGAAGGTTCCATTGAATTGGTATTTAATTTTACGGGAAAAAAAAGAAGATTTCTTAATAAAAGCTGAATTATAAATGCCGCAACAAAAATAAGAAAAAAAGGCAAAAAATATTTTCTGAAAAAAACAATGAATTTACCTTTTTTTTTGCTGTGATCTATCTGATATATTCCTGAAAAATCCATTTAGACAGGCGCTTTAATAAAATATAGGTTGTCGAGCTTAAAAAATAATATATTAAGGCAGTATGATTACAACTATTCTCGCAATCGCTTTTTTACTGGGTATTTGCATCTTTGTTCACGAGCTCGGTCACTTTTTAATCGGTAAATGGGTAGGGGTTCAACCCAGAGTATTTTCAATTGGCTATGGTCGGGGAATATTTTTTAAGAAAAAAGGTAAAACCATTTATCAAATTACAGCTATCCCTTTAGGAGGTTATGTTCAATTTTATGGTGACGATATCACAAAAAGCCATGAGAATGTTAAAAAGGGCGATTTTTTCTCTGTTGGCCCCTGGAGACGAATGGCATTGGCTTTCGGTGGGCCACTTTTTTCGCTTTTATTCGGTGTCATGTTAATATTTATATTGATTTCCGGCGGCTGGCGTCCAGCAACCAACGAGATACGATTATTTGATGAAACTCCCAATACACCGGCACATCAAGCGGGTCTTAAAAATGGCGATAAAGTAATTGAAGTAGACGGCGTTAAAACCGATTATTTTGAAAAGGTAAATTTATACATTGCTCTGGCAGCTAAAAATCAAATTAAACTGAAAATTGACCGAGAAGGAAAAATATTTGATACAAATGTAAATGCAGTATCCTTTGAGGCAGGCGGCCCTTTACACATAGGTATTCGCCCTAAAGGTGAAAAATTCCTGATTGTAAAAAAGAGCAAACGTATTGAAAATGCCTATCTGAAAGAAAATGATAAAATAGTTTCTGTTGACGGGAAAAAAATTGAAGAAATTGAAGAGCTTCGTGAAATACTGGATAAAAACAAGGGTAAAAAAATAAATATCGTTGTTGAACGAGAAAAAAGTTCTTTAATTGATCCAAACAGAAAAGAGACGATGACGGTGGCAGTCCCTGTTCAAAGTTTTGAGTATATCAAGTTAACGAACATTAAAGATCTGCAAACAGAAAAGATTATTCCTGAAATTGAAATTGGTCAGTGGGATCCAACTACAATGCAGAGTATCGTTATAAAAGGTAGAAGTTATAGCAACTGGTCTGACTTTAGTGCTGCCGTAAAAAATACTGGAAAAAGTGGAAAAAATAAATTAACTTTCAGCATTGGTCCTGTTGATGTAGAAAGCAATCTTGAATTTCATACAAGAGGATTAATGGGAATCAGTCTTGATTCCGGTTTAAGTTCTGAAAAGATGAACTTACCAGCTAATTTTTTTAACATAATGGCTCTGACATTTGATTATTCCGTAGTCGCGACTCAAAGTACATTGCTTGGGCTTTATAGAATTGTAGAGGGAAAATTATCTTTTCGAAAAAGTATCTCTGGTCCGGTGAAAATTATGAAGCTGACCGCAGACTCCATAAAATATGGTTGGGACGTTTACTGGATGTTATTTGCACAAATCACAATCGTATTGGGAATTATGAACCTGTTGCCGATTCCTGTTTTAGATGGAGGGCATATTTTGATGTATCTAATTGAAGCCATTTATAAGCCAATACCAACAAAAATTATAGCAGGTTCAATGCGCATCGGGGTTGTCTTGCTCATGATGCTGGGTATCTACGTTATTTTTCTGGATATATGGGATATTTTTATCGCCGGCGTATTTTAAAACAGGGTAATTTTCAATATGGGAAATGATCAAAAGGATTAAATATTATATCCTGTAAATCTTTCCCATCCTGTTTTATTTTCGCTGGGTATTTCTTATTTTCCAAGAAGTTTAATGGCATCTACGATTCGGCTTGAATAACCCCATTCGTTGTCATACCATGAGAGGACTTTCACCATGTTCCCCTGCATTACAGTGGTGCAAAGGCTGTCAACGATGGATGAATTCGAATTACCGTTAAAATCATGAGATACAAGTTCTTCATCGGAGAACCCTAGAATACCTTTCATTTTACCCAGTGAATTTTCTTTTAGCAGGTTGTTTACTTCTTCTTTACTGGTAGATTTTTCGGTTTCAACAACCAAATCAATTACCGAGACATTGGGGGTTGGAACGCGAATTGCCATACCGTCAAGTTTTCCTTTAAGTTCCGGCAAAACCAAACCTACGGCTTTTGCAGCGCCTGTAGTGGTAGGTATCATCGATACAGAAGCCGCACGGGAACGTCGAAGATCTTTGTGCGGTAAATCAAGAATGCGTTGATCATTTGTAAAACTGTGGATGGTAGTCATTAAACCGCGTTTTATGGTTAAATGGTTATGTAAAATTTTAGCAATGGGCGCCAGACAATTGGTTGTGCACGAAGCGTTCGATACAATGTTATGCACATCTCCGTCATATTTGTCATCGTTGACTCCCATGCAAATGGTGATGTCTTCATTGCTGGCAGGCGCAGAAATGAGCACTTTTTTTGCGCCGCCAAAATCGATGTGTTTGCGGGCTTTTGTGGCATCGGTAAAAATCCCCGTAGATTCAACAACAATGTCAACGCCGTAATCGCTCCACTTGATTTTTTCAAGATCAGTGCAACTGCTTACCTTTAGCTTTCTATCATCAATTAATATGGTGTCGCCTTCTGCGCTAATGTTGTTTTTCCAGATTCCATATATGGAGTCGTATTTTAAAAGGTGTGCAAGTGTTTTGCTATCGGTAAGATCGTTTACAACCACGACTTCCAAATCAGGATGATCAAATGCTGCTTTATATACGTTTCTTCCAATTCTACCAAATCCGTTAATTCCAACTTTTATTTTAGCCATGAGGAATAATTTAAAAATCAAAGCCGGACGTCTAGTTAATTATAGCTAACAAAGTCTTTTATTTTTTATACAGTTTCAATAAAACAGCTTCGCAGGGAATGCTATGCCGAATGGGCGGCCCCCAGGTTCCGGCGCCTGAGCTGATGTAGATTTGAAAATCACCAGAACTGTGCAGCCCATAGTGAAAACCGTTGTAAATTTTTTTAGTGATGCCGATAAAAGGGAAAAACTGACCTGCATGGGTATGCCCGGACAACTGAAGATCAATACCAATTGATTTTGCGTGTTCAAAGTTTGTATCGGGGTTGATATATGCCTTTTTTTGAATGTCGCTTAAGTTTAAATTACCGTCGTTAAAATCGGTTGGCGTGTGATACAGTAAAACAGTCGGTCTTTCTTTTTTATATTCAGGGTGTTTTTGAATGTTAAAATCAACAGCAGTTTTGTGAAAATTTCTCAAATCAGGGTATTGTATGCCGACAAATTGAAGACCGTGAACGTTAATGACTTCGTTTTCAAGTATGGTTATATTTGACTTTTTTATTGTCTCGATGGAATCTTTGTAGTCGGTATAGCGCTCATGGTTTCCGCTGGTAAAATAAATTCCGCCTGGGGGTTTTGTTGCCGCAAGTTTCGAGAGGCTTTCAATAAATTCTCTGTGAACCCCTGATGCGCCGTCAAATAAATCGCCCGTGATAACGATGACCTCGGGTTTTGTGCTGACGGCAATTTTTGTCAGTTGATCAACACGGTTTGGCCCCCAGGTTCCTCCGAGGTGAACGTCTGAAATTTGTAAAATGGTTTTAGCTTCCCATGACGCCGGCAGATTTTTTATTTTAACTTCGACGACGGTGGTTTGAACGGTTAGCGCTTTGATCAAGCCCCAGGTATTAAGCAGTACGGCCGCGCTTATAAATCCAATCGTGCAAAAATGGATGATAGAAAATACCGACTCTTCGGGAGTTTGTAAAAACCATAAAATCATGCGTAAAAACCATACAATAAGAAAACTCATGACCAGATAAATCGACAGGGTAAACCAGAAACCGCCGACACCGTTTAAAAAACGGGTGATTACATTTCCTTTCAGATGATTCAAGAATAGAAAAACAGGAAAACTTGACGCAAGTAAAATAATTCCTGTCAGCAAAAACTTTCGATTTTCAAATGTTCCAAAAAATGGAATAAATTTAACAACTGAAATATAAATCAGGGCGTGAATTCCCGTTAGAATTCCCATAATCATTGAGAAAAACTTTAAAAGGCTCCATAACATAAGGATATTTTTTGTAAGGGCGACTTATGTTCGAATCATTTTCTTTTTAAGTTTAATAAACGAAGTAACGGTTTAGACAGATCTTTATTAAAAATAAAAAAATTTAACAGAATTAAAAAGGTATGCGATAAAAAAATTTATAAAAATATACATTTCTAAATGAGGACTAGATTCATGTGTACACAATATAAGCAAATTGCATAAAATATAGGTTGCTTGTGCATTGGATTGTTTTTACATCGTTGGCATTTGTTTTGCCTGATTGTAGAAAATGGGGGCAAACATGTTAGAAAAGATAGAATTTTTTATGAACAAAGACGAATACGATATAAAATTAAAAAAAGAAAAAAATCGGTACAGACTACATTTCAATACAGGTAAAAACAGACTTGGTATTTTATATAAAATCTCAGCAGCCCTTTATGTACAAAACTGGAATATAATTGAACTAAATGCTGATACCAGAGAAGACGGCGTTGTGGAAGATTCTTTTCTCATTGAGCCTATTGAAGAAAAATTATCTTACTTTCAGGAACATACATTGCTTTCAGCAATAAAAAAATTATTAAATTCAGACATATCAGCTATGAGTTACATTTCAAAATACCCGAATAAATGGAAAAAAATACACGACAGCAAACGACTTGAAACTGGTAAAGTCGCAGTGTCTGAGCTTTCTTATAACCGTTACTCATTGGTGATTGAAACCGAAGATCGGCCTGGCTTGATTTTTGAAATAACCCAGATATTGTATCGATTTTTCTTTGACATTATTCATATGGAGTCTGTTACTGAGAAAGATCGTGCCTTTGATAAAATTTTAGTGATACGTGATCCTGATAAAAGAAGTAAAGACGATGCAAATATCCTTAAAGTAGCCATTGAGAAAATCATTAATTAAAGGGCTTAAAATACAAAATTATGACATTTATTCAATAATTATATTATCAACAGGTTGATTTTTACATCATTGGTCGTCAAATATGATCAAAGATTCAGTATGTGATTTAACAAAATTGAATCTTCTGGAGACGAAATGAAAAACAAAGTAATTGTATTTTTGATTTTTTCTTTATATGCAGTTTTCATGGCAAATTGCAGCGGCAGTACCACGACATCGGCCACTTCGGCTGGTACTACAACGACCACAAGTACGCCATGTGTAAGCACACCTTACACTAAAAGTGTAACGGTTTCTAGTTCCGGTACGGTAAGCCACAATGCAAAATCAGATTGCCTTCAAAGCTGTCATGCTTCGGCAAACAGCTATGGCGCCAATGTATTTACCGTCGCCGGAACGATGGTCAACGGCAATGGTTCTACCACAGTTGCAACAGCTGGCAGTACAATAACCCAGGTTGATACAAACCCCTTAACTTTAATTGTAGATCAATGCGGAAATTTTTATTCTTCAACAGCAGTGACAAGTTTAACAACGAGTAGACCGTTGACAACAGCGTCAAGCGCATCAGGTGGAATGCTCGCCGGTTCATGGGCAGGGGCAAGTAATCCAGGAAGTTGTAATTCTGGCGGCTGCCATGATGGTACTGTCTCAAAACCATTTGTGTATTGATACCAGGAATTGTCTTACAAAAAATAAAAAAGTATACTGGAAAATTTAAAAGATTAGAGGTCTAATCATTCAATTGTGAGTAATTTATTAGTAGAGGTAATCTACTCCTCAAACTTTTTAAGAGGCTCTGAAGGTATAACTTATAAGTTGGAGGTGATTAAAATGAAAATTCAAACAAAATTTAACCTGTTCATGGCAGTGATTTTTGCATTTATCATGGTTTTTGCCGTAAACTGCAGCGGCAGCGGTGAAAAAGAAGATAAGGATGGCAGCGGCACATCAGCAAGTTGCGTGGTGACATCTGTAGGCACGGTAAACAATGCTCTGAATGTTTTGTCGCCTGACCATAGTCTAACAGCAACTCATGGCGGTAAACAACATGCGGCTTCAGGCAATGTAGCAAACTGCTCGGGATGTCACGGAGCCAGCTTGGAAGGTAATACAAACTATACTTTAGCTGCATTAAATTCAAGTACTGGCGCTGATATTACGGGAACAACGCCGCCTTGCTGTACGAGCTGCCATAGCGTGAAATGGTAATTTAAAATAAATGCTGCAAGAGGCAAAGAAAATGTATTTTAAGTAGATTCTCATGGCAGACTAAAAAAGAGGTTAAAATATTGAAAAAAATGTCTACCGGATGTTTATCTTGTGAATTTCGGTTATACAAGATTTAAAAATTTGAGTAAATTTATAAAAACAGGGATGCCCCTGAATTTATAAGGCTCATATGAATAGACTCAAGAAGTCAGGAGTAAAATAAATGAAAAATCAAATGAAAAGTAAGTTAATTACGGCAGTGATTTCTGCCTTTTTAATGGTGTTCTCCGTCAACTGCAGCACTGGTACTGGTGGAAAGAGTACAGCCGCCGCAACTGGACCTTGTATTGATCAACCCAGCTCAAGAGCAGTAACAAATTCAGCAGCAACGGATGTAAGCCACAGGGCAGGAGAGGCCTGTTTAGGTTGCCATAATGGTTCAAAAGCGCTGACATTTACTGTTGCTGGTACAATGTACACCAGTGCCAGTAGTTCAACTGTTGCTACAACAACTTCAGTTTCGTACGTGACTGGTGGAGCAATACCGGTTGATACATGTGGTAATTTTTATAGTACAGCAACACACAGTGGCACTGTAACTTCGTCAACAGGTGCTGTAATGACTGCTCCAATTACTGGTGGCAACAGTGATTGTAATAGTTGTCATACAGGCGCAACTACAACAGCTATGGGTAATAATACCAGAATTTATTAATCACCATTTTTCTTGATTTTGCCAGAATCGGGGGCTGTCTAAAAAGAGGTCGCTGAGTGGTTTTTGTTCCTTATTTCGATACAAATGGCCTCTTTATGCAAAAAGAGGCCATTTTCACTCAATAAACGGGGCAAAAATTGTATCGAAGCGACTTTTTGACAGCCCCCGATTTTAAAATGCTGCGTGTGCCAATTTTTACGCTTTCTGTAAACCAACCTTGTTTATAATTCATATTATCCTTGACCACTCATAAACCTTCTCAAGACTTCATCATGTTTATGAAAATATCCTTTAAAAATATAAAAGAATTTGCGGTTGACAATCATTTTGTACGATTATTGCCACTATTGTTACTTGTCTTGTTTAACGAATCCTGCCGTTACGATCACGGTTTTCTGGCGGCTGATTTTTTACCCCAGAATTTGTTTTTTTCAAAAATATCTACCTACGGCATTATGATGGCTCTTGGTTTTATCACTGCGAGTTTTCTGCTTCAACCTGAATTTAAACGTTTAAATTATGATGTAAAAATTGCCGACAACCTGATCATCATTATTGCCATTGGCGGCATTGTTGGCGCTAAAGTGTTTTTTGTTTGGGAATCTTCCGCTCAATGGCAGGGTTGGGACGGTTTTAGCCATGCATTGTTTGATCGTGGCGGTTTAACATGGTATGGCGGCTTTATAATGGCCATGGCATTTTCCTATGTATATTTAAAAATAAAAAAAATTCCATTTGTAAAAATGCTCGATGTGGGAACCCCCTTGATGGCCATGGGCTATGTTTTTGGCCGTATGGGCTGTCTTGTCTCTGGCGACGGTTGCTATGGAATTGCCGCTCCCGCAAGTTGGCCTTTTCCTTTTGCGATGGCTTTTCCAAACGGCGCCGCACCGTGGGAAGACATCATTAAAATGTACAATGACGTAAATGTCCGCGTTTACAATACCCCTTTATTTGAGGCTTTATTGTCGCTAACCTTGTTTAGTGTTTTTTATGTAATCCGCAAGAAAGATTGGCCTGCTGCCGGTCTTAAATTTGCAACGTTTGTTTTTTTTCACAGCACCTTTCGATTTTTAGTCGAGTTCATTCGTTTAAACCCGCGAGACGTTTTTGGGGTTTCACAGGCGCAATTTATTTCGATTTTGATGGTTTGCGGCGCAGTTTTTTACTACATTTATAAAAGCAAAGAAATATTTACAAAAACAAAGGGTAAAGGGGCGTAGCGTGCTTGTGTTGCCGAACGCAAAAATCCGTTCTCATAAAGAAACGTTTTAGCAACATGATATGAACGAAGGGTCACAAAACAGCCAGGTTTACAGGAAATAAAGAAGTATGTCAGAAATCAGCGATTTAAACTTGAGTATGCAGAATGTAATGCCGGCGCAGGTTTATTTGCCTGTTGAGCCTCAGCCAATTCCTGATGAAAACAAGCATGAAATTGAATCAGAGTTGCCTGCAGATCGGCTAAAAGACGGTTCAAGTAGCTCCTGTAGCTGTGTCGATACTTATGCTTAGAGAGAACGTTGTGGGTTTATTATGGCTGTAGATGCGGCGACAAAAAAAGAGTTTAACTCAAAAATATCGGAACAAAAAAAAACCCTGGCGGAGTTTGACAAAGATATAGCTGCGCTGAAAAAATCTATGAGCCAGAATGAAAAACTTTCTCCTTTTTTTCATATTGGTATTGCCTCAAAAATTCTTAAACAAATTAATATTTATATTGAAATGAACCATCTTTCTGAAAGAATGATGGGTACAAAAAATAATGCCAATCTGGATACCGCCAAGAGAATGTTAAACAATTTGTTTCTTGAAATGGAAAAAGTTGTGACGTTAAATGTGGATACAACATTAACCCATAACAAAGAAATGCTCGATCAAATCAAGCCGTTTAATCCAAGAATGAAGCTTAATTTTTATAAATATGTAGAACAAAGCATTCGCAGGCTGATTGCCGGCTATGGCGACAATACAAAATGGAAATGGTCGTTTCCTGAATTGTGGGCAAAACTTGCGATCATTGGAAAAAACATCACTGATTTTCGCGAAATCCAGGCTAAACGTGATCCGCGTGAAGAATTTTTTTACGACCGTCAGGAAATGCTAAACATTGTTAAAGAAGCGTTGTTCAATGCCTCGTCAATGTACCGCGATAAATTTGAAATTTCAACAAAATCAAGCAATGACCTGGTCTATGCCATGAAGCTGCTTCAGGATCTTCGAAAAATTGCCACCATGACGGGCGATGCTGAACTTGGTAAAAAATGTAAATCGGGAATAGATTCTTACAAAACGCGAATTAAAGCCGAAGAAAAACAAAAAGAAAAGTAATTTTTTTAATGATCGATTTAAATGTAGCTGTTTTACGAAATAAACGATAACATGCTCGTCTTTTAGTTTGCAATAAGTCCTGCCAATGATTTAATATTCGGTTAATTCATGCAGTTCAATAAACTCATTGTTTTTCCTTTGAATCTTTTCCATCCTGATAGATGTCCTTCACGATTCTGTAGTACACATGATTATTGAGGAAGCCAGATTTTTTACTATTTTTAATAAAAAATATTTGATCATAAGTTAGCCTTTTTCTTTATTGACCATTATATCGTTCAAGGAAGGTTCATTTATGAAGTTAAAAAAATGGAAAATTACTCCGGCCGTGTTTACCAACTTTATTTTATTATCGTTTATTATTGGAGTTATTTTTTCTCCCTTTGCGGGAAGCTGTAGAGACGCCAAAGACATTGTTTTTGCTCAAGAAGAAAATCCTCTTTTAAAATCAAAGGCAATTGCAAGTGCGGTTGATATTCAACAGGCGCTGCGTGAAATTTACAAACAGGCAAGCCCGTCGGTAGTTCGAATTGAAACAGAACAAACTGTTCGGATGCGTAATAATGCCGACCCCTTCTTTTTTGGAATTCCCCAGCAGGGCAACAGACATGGTCTTGGTTCCGGATTTATCATCAGTAAAGACGGCTACATTGTAACCAACAATCATGTGGTTGAAAAAGTCGATAAAATTACTGTAAAAGTTCATGGCGGTAAATCGTACAATGCTAAAATAATCGGTTCTGATGAAATATCGGATTTAGCGCTTATAAAAATTGATGGCGAAAACAATTTAAAACCGGTATTTCTGGGCGATTCCGACTCTATCAGGGTGGGCGATTTTGGCATTGCCATCGGTAATCCGTTTGGTCTGGAATCTACATTTACATTTGGCGTAATTTCTTCAACAGGGCAGGATATTGAGACTCCCGACGGTATTTCGAGAATTCAAACTGACGCTGCCATCAATCCTGGAAATTCAGGAGGACCTTTGTTAAATATAAAGGGGGAAGTTATCGGTATAAACCAGATGATTTATTCGCAATCCGGAGGCTCTGTCGGCATTGGTTTTGCAATTCCCATCAATCACGTAAAAGTGGTTGTTGAAAACTTGAAAAAGGGCAAAAAAATAAAACCCGGGTATATCGGCGTTTCAGTTGTTGATCCTTCTGAAATGGGTATTGATCGTATGATGAACGAGCTGGGCATAAAAGACAAGAAAGGGTTATTGGTCAGAGATGTGACTTTTAATTCTCCCGCGATGAAGGCTGGTCTGCGTCAGTATGATTTTATTATTGAAGTCGACGGCGTTGCTGCCGACAAGTTTTCTGTTTTAAAATCTGCGGTAATGCGAAAAGGCTCAGGTGGCGAGATTGATGTTAAATATATCAGGGCAGGTAAAACCGAGTCTGTAAAAGTAAAAATAGAAGAAATGCCTTCCCGTGAACAACAATGATCTATATAACCGGCAAAGATAAATGATTTTAGCTACCGCCGATATTGGAAACACACATTCCGTATTTGGTCTCTGGAACGGCAGATCGTACATTGACAGTATCCGGATTTCCACTAACAGCGACAGAACGTCCTATGAGTGGTTCCGGATACTTGGCTCATGGATAGAAAAAACTCTTTCTTCCGTGAGTGTAGATGCCGCTGTCATTTCCAGTGTTGTTCCCGCAGCGGAAGATTCGATATGCGGAATGTTTGCTCAAATGAAGGTCGAAAAAACATATAAGGTTACCTCTCAGCTTGAATTCCCATACAAATTTAACGCATTAAATTTTCCAACCATCGGCGCTGATCGTCTTGTAAATGCCGCAGCGGGGGTATTATATTATGGAAAAGATTTAATCATTGTAGATATCGGTACGGCAATTACGTTTTGTTTGATTTCAGGCGGCGAATATATGGGCGGCGTTATAGCTCCCGGTATTCATGTCAGTCTTGACAGTCTGGCTCGTAAAGCGGCACGTTTGTTTGATGTTTCGTATCGAAAAAAAAAGAAGGCTTTGGCGCAATCGACAAGAGAGTCTCTAGAAAATGGTTTATATTTTGGATGGCGGGGGTTATTTAAAGAAATCATTTATGAGCTTAAAAAAGAAAAGGGTAACCTTTCTTTTGTTCCTGATTACAGGGTATTGGCTACGGGGGGGATTTCGTCTGATCTTGGGTATACGCACGATGTTTTTGACATTGTCGACCCAAATCTGACTCTTCGCGGTTTAATGGAATTGTATCATTTAAACTTTGTGTGATCTGACATAATGCGATCAAATTAAATGCAGCTTTCGCCAGACGGGGATTGTACCTCTTGTCAAAAAAGTAGCCGATAGCGGAAATTTCCTGGATTGATTTAAAATTAGTAGTTGATCATATAACTCGGTGTCTGATCTGTATATTCATCATGCATGTATTTATTTATTTTCGAAGATTGTATGTTCATTTATTTTTAATTGTAATATTTGGTTTATCTCAATGCCAATCCGAGAAAGAATTTATTAGAAGGCAGCCTCCAGATAATAATTTTGCTTCTGCACATATTGGCGATGTCGTGTATAGTACAACAGATTATAAATATGAAAATGACAAGCAAAGGCTGGTTTATAAATACTGGAAATTTGAAAAATCCGACGATAAATCCATCACCCTTACATACGAAGAACATTTTGATTTTGTCAAACTTAAACCTGATTTTAAAGAAGACAAAATTTATGAATTCGACAAAAATTTTTCTGTAAGAATACAGGGTATGACGCTTGAGATTTACAAGTTGGGCAATAAATCAATGGTGTATTATATGAAATCAGGCGGATAATGGAAATTTTAAGATTTTACTTTAAACCAACCATCCTGACCCGTCATTTACTAAAATCATTTTTAGGTCCTTTTATTATTGGCGAGCTTTTTTTCTCTTTTGTAATTCTTTTATTCAATATGCGGGTTGCCATCCAGGCAATATTGGAAAAAAATGTTGATATTATTCTTTTAGTTAAACTTTCTTTATTTTCTATGGGCTGGACGCTAGGCATGACTGTACCCATGTCTGCCTTATTGGCCATCATTATGACCATTGGCGCATTAAATGCTGACCAGGAAATCATTGTAATGCGCGCAAGTGGTATTCACTATTTTCGTATTTTCAGGCCTTATTTAATGTTTGGAGCTTTAATTGCCTCGGGTATGCTCTGGTATCAAATGAATGCAGTGCCTTACTGTATGAGAATGGTAAACGTTGTGATCAGTAAAATCGCAAATTATAATCCAACTGCGCTTATCGAACCTGGGCAGTTTACTCTTCTTGATGAAAATGCCCTGATGAGCAGAAATATCTATGTAGAATCTATTTCTATTGATGCGGAAAATCAGAAAATGATTTTAAAAGGTATACAGATTCGAAAAGTAGAGCGCATCAATGGTATTAACATCATGACCGAACTTGTGTATGCTAAAAAGGGTGAAAAGGTTATAAAAGTATTATCAAATAAAGAACAAGTTAAAGCGTTGAGATTATATGATGGATTTGTATTTGTTGATAATGAAAAAAAGGGTAGTTTTGAAAAACTTGATTTTAGTAAAAATGGGTTTATGGATATTAATATGCGCGATAATTTTACTCACATGGAATCCAACTCAAATAAATCGATTATTGAAGTCGGCATGGGCGAATTGTTACAACTTATCAATAAATTGGAAAAATCAGGAAATACTCAGGATACTTACTTTAAAAAATTAAAAGTAGAATTGTACAAAAGAACTTCTTTGCCTTTTGCAACGATTATCTTTATCATTTCAGGTTTCCCTCTCGGGATTGTTAATCGAAGAAGCGGAAAAGGGGTTGGTTTTGGCCAGGCAATTATAATTATATTTATTTACTTTTCATTTTTTTTATCAGCAGATGCTTTAGCGACTCAAAAAACATTTATGACGCCGTTTGTCGCGGCATGGTTTGGAAATATTTTATTATTTTTATTTGGTATTATATTGTATACCATTAAAACCACGGATTTAATGTGGAAAATCAAGCTAAATAAAAAAGAATATTGATGAAATTCACATAAACGGCGATCGTTTAAATTATCAACCGTCAACAATTGTACGAATTGCTGAAATCAGTCGTTCTGGTTTAAAAGGTTTTGTAATAAAATCTTTAGCGCCGATTGTAATTGCTTTTTTAATAAACTTTTCTTCACCAAGCGAGCTTAACATTATTATCTTGGCTTCTGGATTTGTTTTTAGAATTTCCTCAAGAGCTGTTAAACCATCCATACCACGCATGGTTATATCCATCGTGATGATGTCTGGTTTCAATTCATTATATAGTTTTATGGCTTCCAGTCCATTGGCAGCTTCTCCTACAACCTTAAAGTCGGGCGGTAGTAAAGATTTTTTAACCATATTCCTTATAAATGTTGCATCATCTACAATTAAGATCGAAGTTATTGCCATATTTTATACCTGTTTAGCCTTTTAGTACTGCGTTAGTAATTGATGAAACCAGCCTTTCTTCAGCAAATGGTTTAATAATAAAATCATTTGCTCCGGCTTTGATAGCTTCTTTAATAAATCGAGCTTCACCAAGCGCTGATACCATGATTATTTTTACATTGGGTTCAATTGCTTTGATTTTTTTCGTCGCCTCAATCCCGCCAAGCTTTTTCATGGAAATGTCCATGGTCACAACATCTGGTCTTAATTTATCGTACAATTGAATGGCTTCCCATCCGTCCTGAGCTTCCCCGATGATTACAAAACCTTTTGGTTCCAGATATTTTCGTATAACCTGACGCATATATCCTGAATCATCGACGATTAAAACTTTAGTACCTTGAACCGCATCATTGGACATAATTAGGATAGTTTCATATAGTAAGTTGATTTGTAAAATATTTAATACATCATGCGCATCTGTGTAGGGCAAATTCTTTAACTTTTGTTATTTTAAAGAAGATGTATTTTTTAAATTACTTTAGGAATCATCATTATAAGTTCAGCTAGAACTTCTTTTTCTCCCCATAAAAATTCATTTTCAATATACAATATACTTTTTTCCTCAGTTTTTTTCAAATGTTCATTCATTGATTCGACCAGGAGTTCGTTATTTTCAAGAATTTCAGGAATTCCAGGTTCAATAGGAATATCCGTAATTTGCGTAAGGCTGTTTGTAAAGGCGCTACCTAAAATATTGGTAACCTCCATTAATGGCTCAAAATCAATAACTTCGGGAGCCTGCATCTGTGCGGTTTGATACAGCATGGCGGCCATATTTTGCGCATTTCTATGAGTAAGGATAAAATAAATCATTCCATAGATTGGCATAATGGGCAGGGCAAGACCAACAACGGGTAAGTCATCGCCTCTAAAACGATCTATGAATGAATTTAATTTGTCTCTTGAATATTTTTTAGCTCTGGTCTGACCGGGGAATATATTTGTGCGTCCGGTTAAACTTTTTATACCCTCAATTGCTCTCTCGTTTCCTGTTTTTAGCCATGTTTTTACCATTTCTGGATTTTTGCCATCGAGTAAATCATAGAGTTTATCCATTTGATAGTCATCTCGATTAAAATGATTTAAAGCAATGGATTGATATAAATTGCTGTTTTCATCCATTTCTCCGGATTCAATCATCATTTTCATACGTTCAAATTCAGATATTTCATTTGGAGCATTTTCTGACGTTGTTTCAGGTTTTTCTTCAGGAACAGGTTCGACATTTTGATTGGACTCAATATTTTCCATTTCGATCATTTCCTTTTCAATTTCTTCAATTGTGATTTCTTGACTTGGCGATGTAGCCAGTCTTTCTGGTTGTTCGTCATAAACGGACACCTCTTCAGGGACTTGATCCATTAGTCTTTGTTCTGTACTTCCTTCTATGATACCATCTTTATTTTTAATGATGACAGAATCATCCTCTGAAACGGAAAACTCATAGCTGTCAGCCTCATCATTTATTTCAGGATTAATATTTTCTGAATCATCTACAATGCTAATGCTAATGTCATCTGATTTATCCAGATCTCTGATATTTTCTTCACCATGTGACTCAGCATCAAAATGATCAATTTTTGATTTTTCTCTTAAAAGTTCTTCATCGGTGTCATGAAGATCAATTCCTTCAATAATGTGTTCATTAAAATCTTTCTCGTGAAAATCTATAACAGGTTCATTTACTTTTTCCAGTGTGATGATATCATCTTCTGGGGTAAGAATTTCCATCTTTTTATCTTCTACAATATTTTCATCGGCATCATTTAAAATGCTATTTGATAAATCAACATTTGAAGGTTCATCGTAAATTTCAATTTCTTCGTCAACCGGTGTAGATTCTTTTTCATCTACAAATTTAATTTCAGAATCCGGTTCAGTTGAAATTGTTTCTGTCGTGCCTGTTTCATTAGCTACTACTACATCAGTTGTTTCATCTTCAAAAATTCCTATGTCCATATCAGAAAATGATTCATCTTCTGTATCATCTTGTTCCACATCTGCTACGGCTTTTTCGGTGACTTCTGTATCTTGAATTTCAGGAGTTTTTTGACTTAATTCAGTCTCCTCTGGTTCAAAGGAGGGTTGTTCTTCTTTCGGTGAATCCGGATAAATGACCATATCTTGGTCAAATTGATCTTCTGTTTTTATGTTTTCAACTTGTTCCGGAAGCTGAGCAATTTCTTCGTTTTCCTTTGGTAAATTTTCTATATCTAGATCTTCAAGCTTTTCAAATTCTTCAGGGCTTATAGATGAAATATCTGTTAACTCAAATTTCTTTTTTACGGTTTCTTTTTCTTTAACAACGGGTTTAATTGATGGTTTAACCTCCGGTTTGGTCTGAGGTTTTTCTTCTTTTTTTACGGTAATCTTTTTTTCAGGTTGAACAACCGGTTTTTCAGATGGTTTTTCCTGCGTAAGCGTTTTAACGCTTTGTTTTGTCATTGGCGAAATTACGTTTACCTCGCCGAACGCTTTTGACCTTTGAGTTTTAAATAGTTGAATGACTCCATGCACATCGATGATTAAAATAATACTTCCATCACCAAGAATGGACGCTCCGGAAATACCGTCAATGGTTCTGTAATGTTCTGCAAGAGATTTTATAACGACTTCCTGTCTGGAGAGGAATTTATCTACCAAAATACCAATATGGGAATTATGATAGTCAACCACGATGACGGGAATATCATCATCGACCCTTAATCTGGATTTATTTAATTCATTTATTTTTGTGTTCTCGTCTACAATGTTTTCATTGCTTAAAGATGGAAAAACCTTATCAAGACGAATTACCGGAATTAATTTATCTCTTAATCTTACCATTTCATTGTTATCTACAGTAAGAAAGTTTTTAATATTAACCTTTTGTGTTTCAAGAATCACCGACATGGGAATACAGTATTTTTCTTTTCCGACCTGAACAATCAACGCATTTAAAATGGCCAGTGTAAGCGGCAGTTTAATCGTTATGGCTGTTCCCTGATTTCGAATACTGTCAACAATGATGGTTCCATTTAGTTCTTCAACGGAGCTTTTTACAACATCCATGCCAACGCCGCGTCCGGACATCTCATCGACTTCTTCTTTGGTTGAGAATCCAGAATTAAAAATTAAATTTTTAACATCATTTTCACTTAATCGTAAGGCTTCTTCCGCAGTAATGATATTTTTTTCAATAGCCTTTTGTATTATTTTTTCAGTATTTAAACCGCGGCCGTCATCTTTAATAATAATGTTGATGTAGTTGCCTTCCTGATATGCTTCAAGATGTAATGTACCCGTGTCTGTTTTACCGGCAGCAAGACGTTCTTCAACTGTTTCAAGACCATGGTCCAGTGAGTTTCGAACCAGGTGGGTCAGGGGCTTTATAATTTCATCGGTAATTTTTTTATCAAGCTCTGTTGATTCGCCAACCATAGCCAGATTTATTTTTTTTCCACTTTTAGACGAGTAGTCTCTTACAAATCTGCGAAATCGGTTAAACACCTGACTTATGGGTACAAGCCGAGAATTCATCACAAGACCTTGAATTTCAGAAGAAATGCGAACTAAATCTTTAGAACGATCTCTAACATCTTTTAGAACGTTTTGTAAATCCGGAAAATTCCGCAAAGTATCTTGAATTTGAGTGAAACCGCTATTGGCAATAACAAGCTCTCCCACTAGATTTAAAAGAAAATCCAGGCTTTGTACGGGGATTCTTACTGAATCGGAAGTTTCAACTTCCATTTTTTGACCTTGATCAGTTTCGGGCCCTTCTTTACCAGAAAAGCTGATCATTGCTTTTAATATTTCTTCGGGTAATACGCTGACTTTGTCAATCAGGTCGGCTTTTGCCGCGCTTTCTATTTCTTCGATCGGGCTTTCAGTTTTTATCCAGTATCGAATTTCCCTGTTTTGAGGCAGTTCGAAATCTTCTGCATCCATTTCGTCTTCAGATGGTTTTTGTTGTACAATTTCGCCATGTTCGGATAAGCGTTTTTGAACAAGGAATGCCCTGATAGAAGGTGCAAGTTCCGATTGTGATATAAAGACCCTTACCAGTAAAGCGCCAGGAATGCAATCTTCGGGTAATAATTTTTCATCGTTGGCAATGTGATTGTAATTAGTGTTTGGTTTTATTTCTGCTGTTTCATTATCTTTACCGGATGATTTACTTTTTTGAAGAAAAAGATTTACTTTTGTTATTAAATTTTCTGTATTGATACGGCCTGAGTCTTCGCCTTTACCTAAAAGGTTACCTATTTGGGCGATGGCATCTTTACATTCAAGAAGGGTATCGATAACTTCTTTATCTACCTGAACGCCTCCAGATTTAAATTCCTGGAAGACATTTTCCATCGCATGCCCAAGTGAGACAAGATTTTTAAGATCAAGGAATCCTGCACTGCCTTTGATCGTATGAGCTACCCTGAAAATATCTTCCAAAGTTTCAGGATCGCCTGGATTTTTTTCAAGAGAAATGATGGAATCATCCAGAAAATTGAGATTTTCATTAAGTTCGTCTAAAAAAATTTTTAATTCTTCTTTATCATGCACAGAAACCATATAAAATTATCGGTAGGATTGCCTCACATGTCAAGCCATAATATCGATATTTTGTCGTTATTATTTATTTATAAAATATTATTATACTATGTAATTTTAATTAAAAATGAAAATTAAGCATAATTTAAGAGAAAAAAAAGGGGCATAAAGCTTGATTTCTGGATTGATTTAAACAAATGCCCCTGCCTGCAAATTTCTGTCCTTCGACAGGCTCAGGTCAGAACTTTTTCAGCACCCCATTAAGCGTTATTCCCACGAAATATGGTATTTTACGTTTTTAGCCATTTCTTCTAACAGGGGATCTTGATGATACTTCATTTTATCAGGAACAATATTTTCAATAGTATTTGTCCTGATCATTGAATATCCGCTATGATGATCAGCTTTAACTGTTTTAGAGGCGCTTTTCGTTAAAAGTTCAACTTCTCCATGACAAATACAAAAATACGTTTCATTTGGAGATATAACTTTTACAAAAAATACAGTTCCTTTATCGATGATGTTTCCTGTCGGTGTTTTAAATATCAACGGGTTAGTTTTTTTTTCGGAGTTAATAACTGCGGCCAGGGCTCCTTCTTGCAAGTCTACATAGGTAATTCCCTTTTCTTCGTAAAATCGAAGTCTGCTTTTAAATTGTACATCAAGAACAATGGATTCTGAAAGCATAATTCGATAACTTTCGCCGTCACTTTCGAGTATATCTCCAGGCCGTACTTTACTTCCTTCTCTTGTAGGTGTATTATTGACAAAAATTCCTGATTGAGAAGATATAAGTTTAGGGTATTTGTTCGTGTATTTTTTGTGCTCGGGGAATTTGTGATAAATCATATAAGAAAATATGATACCGACAACGACTACGGCTGCCAATTCGGGTAACTTTTTTTTACTGAACATTGCTTTTTTTTCTTTTTCCATAAATATTATTATCTCCAGTATTTTTTAAATAAATGTAACTTTAAAAACAATGATTGAGTGTCCAATCGTTTTTTTATAAAAACCAATGATGAAGAAAACAGAAGCTTTCTTTTTTCTTGTCGGGCACATTTGCTTAAGAACTTTGCCTGATGTCATTTGTGCTGCAAAGTTATCTTGAAAAGTATAATGCGCTTTTAGAGAACTTTAATCATCTTAAAGTCGAACTCATTGATCATGCTGCGTCGCCCTTTAATTTAGGTATAGCCAGCGCCCGAACCTGTTACAGCTCGAAAGGTATTTTACTGCCGGAAGATATGGAAAAAAATATGGAATTGCGCGACAAGATCGCTGTTTCAACCATGAACGCAGGTCATTTAACCACCCGACAACACGCACACTTTGTATTTGGTATAAGCGGGGTCAGTCGAAATGTGATTTGGCAATTTCTTCATGCTCACCCCTATTATAATTCAGAACAGGTGTCTCAGCGATATGTTTCTATTCGAGGCGATGACTGGTTTACATTGCCTGAATCCTTAAAAACAACAGAAATTGTTGATTTTCATAAAAATGCGATAACAAGTTACAATAATTTAATCAAGGCTCTTAAACCTTATATTGAAGAAGAATATTTTTCAGTTTTTCGCGCTCGTAAAAATTCAAAAGAAAAATACGAAACACAGATTCACAAAAGATGTATGGAAATTGCCCGCTATGTCATGCCGCTTTCTACCACAGCGTATATGTACCATACCATCAATGCGCTTACTCTTTATCGATATGTTCGTATGATGCATTATTTTAAACACGATGAAATCATTGTGCTGGTGTTAAAAATGTTGCAGGCGGTTAACAGGGTAGATCCTCTTTTGGTAAATGAAATTCCACAGCCTGAGGATTTTTCAGCGAATTTAGAAGAAAATGATCCTTTATCAGCGCTAAAGTTAAATTCAGGTTTTGATGAGAAATTAAAAAAAAGCGGAGTTATTTCCCGATTGGTTTCAGCCACAGAAAATCCAGAAAAGATAATAAAAGAAATTGCCGAAAGCGCATTGGGTTATTGTGATGAAAATATTCTCGATAAAATTTTTAATGCAGAGATGAATTCTTCTTTATCCGATACGTTGTATCCGGTAACGCTGGATGTTCAGGCGCGAATTTTAAATCATCTGCAGTTTACGTTTCAAAAAAAGCTTTCACATACCGCCGACTCTCAGGAACAGCGCCATCGAACTTTGGCCGGCGCAAGACCTAAATTATACAATCAAATATCGTTACATGATGATTTTATAACGCCGTTTTTTATCAATGAAGTTTCCGCGGCAAAAGATATTTATAATCGATTTATGGAAGAAAATTTTGTTTTGTTAAATAAACTTTATAAAAACGGCGAAACACTTGAGAGGCTTTCTTATTTATTGCCGAATGCTTTTCCCGTACGTTTTTATGAATCGGGAGATTACCTTAATTTTTTTCATAAGTGGAAGGCCCGCCTTTGTTATACATCGCAGGAAGAAATATTTTACAGTTCTTTAGATGAAGTGAAACAATTGGCCGACAGGTTTTCGTTTTTTAAAAAATATATCGGCGCGCCATGTTATCTTCGCAAAACAATAAAACCCGTCTGCCCTGAAGGCGATAAATACTGCGGCGTTAAAGTCTGGAAATTATCTCTCGACGAATATCAACGTAAAATATAACTTTGGTAATCTTGCCTCTAAGAACTTACAATGAAATCAATCGCTTTTAGCAATTCGTTGTTTTCTTCTTTTGTACCAATCGAAATTCTCAGATATTTTGCTAAAAGGGGACTGTTAAAGTGCCGGACAAGAATTTTTTGCTCTTTTAATTTTAATAAAATATCATGCGCTTTTTTTGATTCTGGCGGTTGTATAAGTAAGAAATTTGCTTCAGAGGGTAATACAAGAAAATTTCTGTCTAAAAATTCGGTCATCATTCGGGTTCGTTCTAGTTGTACGGATTGAATTACTTTGTGTAAATATTCACCATCTTCCAAAGATGCTTTTCCTGTCAAGATGGAAACCACATCTTCGTTGTACGAATCTTTGCCGGTTAAAAAGCCTTGCATGATAACGGGATTTACGCTCGCAGCATAGCCAATACGCATTCCAGCCATGGAGTGGCTTTTTGAAAAAGTTCTTACAACAATTACATTTTCATGCTCTTTTAGAATATGTAAAAATGAAGAAGGCTTTATGTCAACAAAGTCGTTGTAAGCTTCATCGATTACCCAGAGTTTTTTGGATTTTGAAATCAACTTTTCTAAAAT
Organism: Spirochaetia bacterium; assembly: GCA_029857955.1. Taxonomy (GTDB): domain Bacteria; phylum Spirochaetota; class Leptospiria; order Turneriellales; family JAOUFE01; genus JAOUFE01. The sequence goes on along the minus strand of JAOUFY010000037.1, from coordinate 862 downwards.
ATTTAAAGGAATAAATTCGCCTGTTTGTGCATTGGGATTTGATAAAAATACAACATCGGCGCCGGATTCCTCAAGCGCTTCTGGCGATACGTTTAATATTGTGTAGTTTTTCATCGGCGCATGAATATACTTTGCGCCAACAGACATGACCAGTGTCTGATAAAGACTGTAGGTGATTTCCGGTGCAGCTGCGGTTCTGGTCTGGTCAAGAAAAATTCTGACGATTAAGGATAAAGCTTCGTCTGAACCATTTGTAACAATAAAGTTTTCTGGTTTTAAATTGTACATATTTGCAAGAGAGCTGCGAAGCGGTTCGCCGTTTGGGTTTGGGTATTTTCGAAGCAGAGAAGGATTTTTTGCTAACTCTTGAAGAACGCGTACTACCGAAGGCGACGGCGGGTAGGGGTTTTCATTTGTATTGATTTTTATCCAGTCGTTACTTTCAGGTTGTTCTCCTGGAACATAGCCTGAAATTTTTTGATAAATGTTGTTTCTAAAATCTGTATATTTTTTTTCCATAGTAAAACTCTTAATTGTTTGATATCAAGATTCTAAAAGTTAAATAAGGTTTTAAGAAAAATTTATTAACCATGTTTTTCATCAAACTCTGCGATTGTGTCATTACTGTAATTAATTTGTCTTGAATTAACCGAAAAACCACGGGATTTTTTTAATTAACCGAATCGGCTTGTCATTCCATAAATAAACATCATTGCTTTGGGTCAATCTGTCTCGCAAATCATCTGCAGCCTGCCGGTTAAATACAGCCCATGCCTTTAATTTTTCAATGACTATATATAATTTCTCCTGAGAATCCATAGCAATTTCTTTGCCTGCAATGTCCAGTTTTTCCTCATTATCG
>JAOUFY010000036.1 GCA_029857955.1 Spirochaetia bacterium | reverse complement strand
TAGACTTATCAGAGTTTCGGTTTGTCCATCAAGTATGGAAAAAATCTCCGAACAAATAGGTGAAACCTTCAGGGCTCAAGAACATCAGGCTGCGCAAAGACCATCTTTGGAAACTGCTCACAAGGTAGCTTTACATATAATGGATGTGGTGGCTTCTCTACAAAAGGAGGAACTACCACAAAGAGTCTACGCACAGATGGACGGCGCCATGATAAATACGCTGGAAGGCTGGAAAGAGAACAAACTTGGGATCATTTTCAATGAAAATGACCTTCACAAGAGTGGGACAGGCGAAAATGAACGCATCTCTATCAAAAAAAAGACCCTCGTAACGAGTCTTGCGCAGGGGCTCGACGATTTTAAAGATCGTTTTAAACACTGGATGGTGCAAACCCGTGCGCAGTGGGCAAGAGAAATCATCTTTATTACCGATGGAGCAATCTGGATTGATAATTTCATTTCAGAAAACTACAAGGGTTGCGTCCATATATTGGATTGGTTTCATCTTACGGAACATCTCTGGAGTGCCGCCAAGGAAATTTATGGAGAAAATTCTCCAAAGGTACTCCTTTGGGTTGAACAATACAAAGAATTGTTTTATAATGGCAAGGAGAAAGAAGCTCTAGCCAGAATTCTGAGGACGGCTAAAACTATTCAAAAAAAGCAAACGCCACTTTTTAACTTGTATAATTACTTACATTCCAGACGTGATAAGATACGTTACGAATATTTTCGATCTAAAGGGTATTATCTTTGCAGTGGCGCCGTAGAGTCTGCCAACCGGTATGCGATACAAGATCGCTTAAAAAAGGCTGGTATGAAGTGGAGCATTCCCTGAGCAAATGCCATTGCATTCTTACGTACCCAGTATCTTTCCGATAATTGGGAAAATTTTTCATGGGTTGCTTAACCATACTTTCTTACGCGCACCCCTCACTCACACCCTGCAATATTGATATAAAAACTTGACAGCACGACTGAACTTTAAAATAAGTTCGATTCATCTTCCTAAGGAGACTAACGATTAATGAGAGAAAAGGTATATTGCGCCAATTGTGAACACTGTCTGGTTGTCAGAGTTTTTGAAACTGATAATTCAAAATACGTATTACGTGTTAAATGTTCTAAAAAAAGATGGGCAAAACGATCAGGCGAAGAAAAACAATACAAATATTTTACTGTAGCCCGTAGAGTACAAAATGATTGTCCAGATTATGCTCCTATGGGTGATTCAAATCCTTTCATTAAAAATCTGAGAAGAGAACTTCCTGTTAAGGATGAGATTTATTCACTTAAAGAAGTTGATTGATCATGATGGTTTCACAGTTGGTACCGGTAACAAACATAAGCATTGGCTGGCCGGATACACAACTTAAACATTCCAATAGTAAATGGGATTTAATACATAATATCGTTACTTTCCTTTGTGAAAGGAATGAAATTAGTAATGAAGTTTGTAAAAAAACTATTCTAGATGTAAATGAGCGTGAAAAATCCATGACCACTGCAATTGGTCATGGAATTGCAATTCCGCATGCATCGATCACTAACTTAAAGAAACCAATTGGAGCATGTATAATATTAAAAGATGGAGTTGATTTTGAAGCCATCGATCATGAACCTGTAAAAATTGTGATATTGGTTTTATTGCCTGAAAAAGATTATAAAAAGCATATACGCACTTTAAGCAGTATTGTTGATTTAACCAGTCAGCCGAATATTAAAGAAAAACTCCTGGAAATGAAAACGCCTCAACAAGTTTGGCAAGAAATTTGTAATTTTGAAAAATCACCGGTAATCTGATATTTTTCAAAAAAATAAATTTTTTATAAAATTGGAATTTCATTTTTTAACCACACATTTATTCGACTTATTTTCTCAATACAATCCGCTACCCAGATTCCAGCAGGATTTATTTTAACAACTTCAAACAAATCTTTTTTAACCTGTTGCATTCTTACACATAACTTTTGGTAAACGGGATCATTTGGATCAAGACTAACCTGTTTTACTTTTTCAAAATACTCTTCAATAGCCAGCGAATATTCTTTAACTGCTTTTTTATACAAAACATAGTCTTGTGTATTTGAATTTTGAAATGGGGTAAAACCTTTGCCGGGTTTTCTCAATAAAATATCTTTAACTAATTTTTCGTTTTCTAAAACTGCATGACTTAGCAGCTGATAAGCCGCCAGTAACTTTTGAAATTCTTCTGTACTACCGCTTTTATCAGGATGTAGCTCCATTGCACGTTCATAGTACTTTCTTTTAATTGTCTGTGAAATTTGTTCATCATCAACAATTTCTTTTAAACCGATCATTTCTATGGCTTCAATGACGCGCCGCAATTCAAACATCTAAAGAACTTAACACCTTACTTTTTCGCCATGGTCAAGACTTTTTAAATGAATTGATATTATTCTTTCAGGATTTGATTGACGAAGCTTTAAAATGATCATATACTTTATATATGGAAAGTGATAAAATTCGGCTACAGTTTCTGGGAGCTACCGGATATGTAACCGGATCTCGTACATTAATAGAAACCAATCAATTTCGTGTATATGTTGATGCCGGACTTTATCAGGGACCTAAATATATAGAAGAAAAGAATTATAAGACTCTTGAATCAGATCCAAAAACAATAAATGCTATTTTTTTAACACACGCACACATAGATCATAGTGGATTGATACCATTACTCGTAAAAAAGGGATTTACAGGAAAAATTTTCTGTACACCGTCAACATATGATCTTCTTGAAATTTTATTGCTCGACGCAGGTCGTCTTCAAGATGAAGAGTTTCGTTTTTTAAGCAAGAAAAAAATTGTAGAATACCGTTTAAATGAAGCATTGTACAATGAAGATGATGCGCGTAATTCGCTTCAATACTTTGAAACAGTGCCATTTGATACAAAATTTACATTTAAAGGTATCACCGCCTCGTTTCATTGGAATGGACATATTCTTGGTGCAGCATGTGTTAAACTTGAAATAAATCAAAAATCTTTTTTATTTAGCGGAGATATTGGACCAAAAAACACAGTACTCCATAAAAGCAGGAACAAACCCCCAGGTGCAGATTACATCATCATGGAATCTACTTATGGAGACCGAAAACATGATGATGATGATTTTTATAAAAAAATGATCGAAGCAGTTATGCTAATAGTCCGCAAAAAAGGTATTTTATTGATACCAGCATTTGCAGTAGGCAGAACCCAACTAATATTGTATGTTCTTTATCGTTTGTTGCAAGATGATAAAATACCTCATCTTCCAATTTTTATAGACAGTCCCATGGCTACAAAAGCTACCCGTGTTTACCTGAAATATCCAGAAGAAATTGCAGCTATTGTTATTAAAGACAAGTTTTTTGAATTTATCAATTCAAAAAATATTCATCTTATTGAAGACGTCATAGGGTCTAAACGATTAAATTTCTTTAATGGACCGGCGATCATCATCAGCGCAAGCGGGATGTGCAGCGGAGGTAGAATTGTTCACCACATTTTTAACAGGATCTGGGATAGACGAAACACCATGCTCTTTGTCGGTTATCAGGCAGAAGGTACACTAGGTAGAAAACTTGTGCGCGGTAGTGCGCGAATTAAACTTTTTAACCGCGAGTTACCCGTTCGAGCGTCTATAAAATCCATAGACGCTTTTTCTGCTCATGCTGATCAGACAGGGTTAATTGAATGGCTCGGTGATTCTTGCAGAAACCAGACTCCAGAAAATGTTTTCATCATCCACGGTGAAGAAGAGTCCAGACACGAACTTAAGCATGTGATAAAATTTATAGATGATGAAAAAATTATACTGCCCAGAACCGAAGAGGTTTTTTATATATAATCTTTATGTTTTAAAGATACCTGAATTTTCAAAGATTAATTTTTTGTAATACGTAAACAAGAATATTTGCATATTCGTTTGATTTGTTTTCGCCATAATCATAGTCTTTTTTTAAAATTTTAAAACCTGCCATTTTACATAATTTTTCAATTGTATTTTCAGAAAAAACTTTTTGAATATGTATTTCACGATATTTTTTTCTTTTCCAAAAAACAAAAATACCATACCAATTTGGCAAATATTCAGTAATATCAATAACGCTCGTAACGATTTGATCATTTAAATCGTATGTATTAGACCATTTCATATGATAATTGTTGTAATGCTCATTGAAAACCTTGTCGTTAAAATGCTTCAAAACGTTATATTCTGTACTGTAATCAAAAAGATATAAACCATTTGGCTTTAATATTCTATATATTTCTTTAAAATGATTATACATCATTTTTTCATCCGTTAAATAGTTTAGGCAGTCATGAGTACTAAATGCCGATGAAATTTCATCGTTTAAAAATGGCAGAGCTTTCATATCAGCCTGTACGCATTTTATTTCGTTGTTTACTTTTGCAAAGGAAAGCATGCTGTATGAAATATCTATCGCCACCATTTTATAATATGCAGATAACTTACCTGCAATAATCCCTGTACCTGTTCCGATATCTACGACCCAGTCGCCGGTAGTTAAATTGTGAGCCTCAAATAACTGATAAATGTAATAAGCCCAATGATGATATGGTATTTCATTCATTGTACGATCATACACTTTTGCAAACATGGAATATGGTGATTTTAATTTAATCATATTTTATCACAAGCTTTTTTAAATAATGATTTTAGAGCTCGAATATAACGTGAGGGGTAAGCAGGTATCGCATACCTGCTTAGGGGCAGACCTGCCCCTCTTTTTAATTTATGTATTTGACAGCCCATAATATATTTTTTTTTGATATTAAAATGTCATTATCTATATTTGCAGCACGCAGTAAAAGCAAAAATCGAATCATTAAATCTGCTATTGAACTTCAAGAAAATTATTTTGGTACAGGAATTAACATTCCCTACGTTTTAATCAAAGGCGCTCAAAAAGGTTGCAAGGGTGTTATTCTTTCTGCCATTCATGGCGACGAACTTAACGGTATTCAAATCATTCATAAACTCACGGAAGTAATTGATCCGGAAAACTTCGCTGGAGAATTGCTGATGTTACCGATTGCAAATGTGCCCGGTTTTAACCTGCATAGCCGTTACCTGCCTGACAGACGCGATTTAAACAGGCTTTTTCCTGGTCAAGAAAACGGTTCAGAAGGAAGCCGGCTTGCCTGGTGCATATGGCAATATTTTATTCAAGATGCTGATTTTGGCATAGATCTTCACTCGGCAAGTTACAACAGATGGAACTACCCTCATGTTCGAGGCAATATGCGCAAAGAAAAAGTTCGCAAAATGGCTGCAGCGTTTGGAACAAATATTGTCATTCATTCTAAAGGTGTAAAAGGATCGCTTAGAAGAGAAGCTGCAATGAGAGGTATTCCTTTTATCTTATTTGAAGCTGGTCAAACCAACCGCTTTGAATCGGATATTGTAGAAATCAGCGTTAACGGTATTTTGGGCGTACTAAATCAAATGAAAATGATTCCAGATTCTGAAAAATTTGAGAAAATTCCGCAGCCGTCAACAACTTTCTACGGAAAATCGGAATGGATTCGGGCAGATAATGGCGGATTGTTTGTTCCCAGAAGGTTCCCTGGCGACCCCGTTCAACCTGATGATATCCTGGGCGATATTCACTCAATACACGGCGACATTACCGGAAATATTAAAAGTAAAACAGAAGGAAGAATCATTGGATTTAACCTTCACCCTCAGGTTGTTCCAGGTCGAGCCCTGTATAACATTGCTTATGATTCGGAATCGATCAACGAACCCTTTAAAAGGGTCGAAGATAAAAAAGATAAAAACTAATATAAGTGTTTTGTTTTATATGAATATCCCCTCTTAATTATTGAGATTTATGTTTTCAAATAATAAAATTTATCTGTTCATATTAATCCTGTTTTCAATATTTAATTCGATTCAGTGCAACATATACAATTACTATGAAATACGATCTAAGTTTTTGCCTGCTGTAAATTATTCCGGTGGTTTATGCCGCGTTAATGACGATACCCAGATGAAATTATTGTCGCGAAACTTAAGTAAAGGCGATCCGGCATTTGCAAAAAAAATCTCAAATATTTTATCCAGATATGCTGCTTATTTTGCTGTATCAATATATGACGAAGAATCAGGGTATACATTAAATCTCAACTCAAACTTGATTTTTCATGCAGCCAGTACTTATAAAGCGGCAATTTTAATCGCCCTCATGCGCATGGATCAGCAAAATAAACTTGCCTTAAAAGATAAAATATTGGTAGAAAATACTTTTGAAAGTATTATCGATAGATCCCCGTATTCTTTAGAGGATGATTTAAGCGAACCTGATACTGTATTTTCAAATATTGGCGAACATGTTTCAATTAAAGATTTACTGAATATTATGATTGAAAAAAGCAGTAATTTAGCAACGAACGTTTTAGTTAAAAATATTGGTGCTCAACTCATCAATGATACATTAAATGAATTGGGCTCTAAAATCATCGTAGCCCGCGGAGTATCCGACCATAAAGCTTATGCAGATTGCATCAACAATGTAGTGAACGCAAGTGAATTGGAATCATTGTATAAAATCATCTATAATGAAAATAAAATTGATCTTGTTCATAGAAAAATCATTCTTGATATTCTGGAGAAAAACTCTGAAACCAGCCGGTTACCAGGTAAATTACCCGATGATGTAAAAGTTGCGCATAAGCCAGGTAACACAAGTCAGGTTTTTCATGATGCAGGTATTATAATCCCTCAAACAGGCTCACCTTATTTTATCACAATTCTTACTTCAAAGTATAAATCGAGAAAAAAAATAACGCAGGCCATTGCAGATGTTTCGTTATTAGTTTATCAAGAAGTCTTAAAAGCCAGACATACTGCTAAAACAAATAACCAATAGTAAGCCCGATCTTGGCGCCTCTTGGCGCATCGATGGAATATAGCGGCTGTAATCTTCAATGCTTTTTTTAAAGTGCAACAGGTGTATCTTTATCTTGAATAAACTTAAACTTTGCATCGGGTGAGTATATATAACCAACACTAAATAAACCGTAAATATTTGGTCCGAAAAACATTTTTAATCCGGTTAATAAAGTTACAATTTTACCGTTCGATAAATAAAGAAAATCTTTACCTCGTGTGAATTAATTATATTATGTCTCGATATGGCAGATAAAGATGCACCCCTTTTTGATAAAATTGCAAAAAATATAATACCCGTTGAAATTGAAGACCAGATGAAGTCTTCATACCTGGCTTACGCAATGAGCGTTATTGTTGGCCGCGCCCTGCCCGATGTTCGAGACGGTCTAAAACCAGTTCATCGCCGAATTTTACACGCCATGAATGAGCGTGGATGGCGAACCGACAAGGCATATGTTAAATCTGCTAAAATTGTCGGGGAAGTGATTGGTAATTACCATCCGCACGGTGACGTTGCTGTTTATGACACTATGGTGAGAATGGTACAGGATTTCGCAATGAGGGTTCCGCTGATCGATGGTCAGGGAAACTTTGGATCCGTAGACGGCGACTCTGCAGCGGCATATCGTTATACAGAAGCGCGTCTTACCAAAATGGCCAGTGAACTTTTAAAAGACATTGATAAAGAAACCGTAAATTTCACCTCGAACTTTGATGATACAAAAAAAGAACCCGTTGTACTACCTGCTGCCTGGCCCAATCTTTTGGTAAATGGATCCAGTGGTATCGCCGTAGGTATGGCGACTAAAATTCCTCCGCATAATCTTGTGGAAGTGATTTCAGCCATAGAGCACTTAATGAAAAACCCGAATTGCACAGCAAGAGAACTGATGAAATTTGTACCTGCTCCAGATTTTCCTACCGGTGGAATCATCATTGGAAAAGAAGGTTTAAAAAAAGCATATACAACCGGCAGGGGATCTATTAAAATTCGAGCTGTCAGCACAATTGAAACCACTCCAAAAGGGCGAACACGCATCATTGTAACCCAAATACCATATGAAATTAAAAAAAATGATCTTCTTAGCAAGATTGCAAAAATGGTCAACGAAAAGAAAATTGAAGGGATAAGCGATATTCGCGATGAAAGCGACAGAACCGGGATGAGAATTATTTTTGAATTAAAAAAAGATACAAATGAACAGATTGTACTTAATCAATTGTTTTCACGAACAAGTCTGGAAATTAACTACGGTATAATTTTTTTAGCTCTTGTAAACAAAGAGCCAAAAACAATGAATCTTAAAGAAATGCTGGGGCATTATATCGAGCATCGACGAGTTGTTGTAGTTCGTAGAACTGAATTTGAACTTAGAGAGGCTGAAAAAAAGGCACATATCTTAGAAGGTTTAAAAATCGCGCTCGACTTTATCGATGAGGTGATTAAAATCATTCGTGGAAGCAAAGACGTAGAAACAGCAAGAACTACACTTATGTCGCGTTTTAAATTAACTGAAATTCAAACAAATGCAATTTTAGAAATGAAACTTTCCAAATTAACATCACTTGAATCGCAAAAATTAATTGATGAATTAAATGAACTTAAAAAAACAATCAAAGATCTGAAAGGATTACTGGCAAGCAATGATAAAATTGCAGATGTTATTAAAACTGAACTATCAAATATAAAAGAAAAATTCGGCGTAAAAAGACATTCTGAAATCAGCCAGCAGGATGTTTCCGATGTAACTTTTGACCATACCGATCTCATCCACAACCAGGACGAAGTAATTACATTAAGCGAAGGTGGTTACATACGACGAGTTCCTGTTGACACGTTTAAACGACAACACCGCGGCGGAAAGGGCGTCATCTCTGGAGGAAAAAAAGAAGACAATCTCAAATTTGCTTATTTCTGTCGAAGCCATGACACGATCATGTTTTTTTCAAACCGCGGCAAAGTATTTCATTTAAAGGTTTTTGATATTCCTGAAGCCAGTAAAGATGCACGCGGAAAAAATATACGCGGAATGCTCAGTTTAATGAATGATGAATATATAACAGTCATTAAAACCGTAGAAAAATTTGAGGATCATATATACTTGCTGCTTATAACGCGCATGGGCATTGTTAAAAAGATGGAAATCACTGCGCTACAAAACGCTAAAAAGGGCGGCATTATGGCAATGCAGTTTAAAAATCCCAGTGAGGAATGGTTAGTCGATGTAGTGATGGTTTCTGAAAACGACCATGTATTCCTGGGTACTGCCGAAGGAATGGGACTGAGAACCAGTATGGCAAAAATGCGTGCACAGGGCAGAGGTGCGTCCGGTATTATCGGAATGACCCTTGAAGCAAATGACTATATGGCAGGAGCAGATGTAATTAAGGACGATGCTGAAGAAATGATCATCATCACCGAAAAAGGATATGGAAAACGTGTTCATTATAGCGAATTTGCTTCAAAAGGCCGCGGCGGCAAAGGTATGGCCTATATGAAAGTAACAGAACAAAAAGGTCCAGTTGTTGCGATTAAAACCATTAAAGAAAATCAGGAATTGATTATAATCACAGAATCAGGTATGACTCTTCGAATTGGAGCAAATGAAATACCAATTCAAGGAAGAACTGCAACAGGAGTTCGCATTGTCGATTTAAAAGACAACGATAAAATTTCTGACATAACTGTCTGGTCTGAACAAGTCTGATATTTACCCTGGATAAGCGATTATTGAATAAAAAGCTTATCCAGACCGCATATGCTAATTAATTTAATTTACTAAAAGCTGTATTTAAACTAAACTTAACATGATTTGCTAAGGCACAGTGTAATTTCATTTTACCAAAAAAATAATTTCATTTTTTTTAAAAAAAATAAACGATAAGTGAAAAATTATTTATAAATCTTTAATTACAATATTAAGAGGTTTTAGATGATTTAATACCTCTTAAAATAAACCTGTTTAAATTTACAAAAGGAGAAAATATGTTTTTCAATGCAATGAACATTAACCAGTTAAAAGGACGGATTGTAAACGATCCTGAGGTTAAAGAAACCAAGACAGGTAAAAAACTTCTCACATTTAATTTGATGTTTTTTACCCGTCAAACAACGGATGCCGAAGGCTCCCATACAAACTTTATTCAAGTGGAAGCATGGCAAAAAGTCGCTGAGATGTATGCGCCTTACATGTGCAGAGGGCTTGAGATTTTAGTCAACGGTTCCATCGTTCAAAAAAGATGGTCTGATGAAAATGGAAATTTAAAATCTCAATTTTATTTTACCGCTGATGCCATCAACATCACCGACTTGAAATTTTCTACCGATCAAGAAATCCAGGAAATCGCCGCCTGATTAAAATGGGGACACGGTCCCCATTTTTTTAATTTTTCAATATGTATGTATTTTAATTTTGCCCCTCCTGCCTTTTTAATAATTTTTGTAAAATTGCATTTTTCTAATTAATTCTCTTTACTTACCGATTTACTGTTTATGCAAAGATTATTTCATGGTACAAATATGGAGGGTTTATGAACTTTGGAGATTTTGGAAATATAAAAGATCTTTTATCTCAAGTGAAAGACGCGCAAAAACATGTCACTCAAATACAAAAAGAACTTCGTGAGATGCGAGTAGAGGTTCAAACAGGAGCTGGAATTGTTACAGCAATCGTAGATGGAGAAGCCACGTTAATAGATATCAAGCTTGATACGTCTTTGCTTGAAAATAATGAGCTTAAAAATTTACCAAATCTTATTGTCAAAGCAGTTCAAGAAGCACAAAAAAAAGCTAAAAAAGAATCCGTCAGCAAAGCAAGATCGCTTGGAATAAATCTACCCGGTCTAGGCCTATGATTCCACTCCTTCGAGAGTTAACCGCTTTAATTTCGTCATTTCCTGGCATTGGACAAAAATCTGCCACAAGAATTTCTTTTTACTTGTTAAGACAGTCAGATCAATATATAAATAACCTTGTTGACTCGATTAAAAATTTTCATAATAATGTAGAGTTTTGTTTAAATTGTGGTGTAATAAAAAGTACAGGAAAAGAATGTTCACTTTGTAACTCAACACGAGACCAGTCGCTTATTTGTGTTGTCGAACAACCATCTGATGCATTTACCATTGAAAACTCCGGAGATTATCATGGATTATACCATGTTCTCATGGGTTGCCTGTCACCGCTTGACGGCATTGGCCCTGAAAGCATTCGTCTTCAGGAATTAAAATCCAGAATTCTTGCGAATCCGTCGGTCATTGAAGTTATCATTGCAACAAATCCAAGTATTGAAGGTAATGCCACTGCCAATTATATTTTTGAAGACTTACAAGAAATTCCCAATATAAAAATATCCAGAATTGCCATGGGCCTTGCCATTGGCTCGCAAATTGAATTTGCAGACTCAAAAATAATTTCACAATCGATTAAAAACCGTACACAAATTTTTTAAAGCATGCAGCCGAATATCCTTATTGTAAATGATGATATTTAAACAAAATTGAAGTATTTTTTTAATGCATCATTTATATTTAATAATGCGGCCGCAACCGAATTCATCTAGATGGTATCGATATAAGCCTGTTGACAAAGTATGTATAAGTTCAATTTAATACGAAGTACATGTTTCGATTCATGGAATATCTTTTAATAAAAAAATTTGCAAAAATATGTAAATATTTTCTTGTATTTATTATAATTACTCCGATTTACAGCATCACGATACCAGAAGGTATTCGTGGTTTTGCAATTACCTACGGTACCTGGATAGAAACGGTTTTATCTCAAAGTTTACTAAAAGATCTGCTTTTTCCTGAAGATGTAGAGCAATATAATAAATTTCAAAGGTTAATATTCACCAGTGAGAGGCTTTCTGAAGAAGGCAACGCTAAAGAAGCCATGTCATATCTGCGTAGAGCTGATTTCTATTTACAGGATTTTGGTAAAACTCTTGGCAGAAAATATGGTTTATCCAATGAAAGTTATTCACAAGAAGAAATGGTTAACTGGTCTGATAAACAAAGAGAAATCTGGACAATGTACCAGTATCATAAAATTACTCTTTTAATTGAATATGAATACTATTATATTTTAAACAACCCCCCTTCTCCTGAATACAGGCCGTATGTTGAGAAAATCGAAACAACATACAATTCACTTAACCAAAATACATCCGCTTATAACAAAATTAAAAGTTCAGCTTTTCCTTTGTATCTGATGTATTTAAGATCATCATGGGATAGCGCATATTCAAAATCAAATGTATTTTCAATAAATCAAATGATGATATATTTATCAGGTCATTCTGATGAATTTCTCAATGGTAAAGAATACTGGAAAACAAAATTTATCAAACGAAGTATTCTATTATTATCAAAATACGGATATCCTGAAAAAGCTTGGTATTTAACCAATCATCTACGAGACGACAACTCCGATATTCTACCCGTAAAAACAGTTATTAATTTAATGGTTTATAATGCTAAATACCAGGAAGCTGAAAACTATATTCTGGATATTATAAATACAATCAAAGTCAACGATATGAACAACTGGGGTGCTTATATCACTTATCAAAAATACTATTTAAATCTACTTTTAATTCAGAAAAAAAACAATACCTACAATGCAAGTATTGACAAGTTTATCTCTCAGTTACATATTTTTTTACAGAGGATAGATTTATCTCGGGATATCTATGAGTATATTGATTATCATTTAAATGATGCTATTTTAAATAAAAATATAGTAAACTATTATAATGACAAAAACATGGAAACCTTTAAAGAATTAAATATAAATACCTATGAATTTACTACAAGTTATATACTCAATAAAAAAGATCTTCTTGCAAGTTACAGCAATGATACATTAAATTTAAATTTTGAGAACTTCAACTCCATGTATCGAACCTTTCAATATCATTTAAAAAAACAAAATTTACAACAGGTAAATAACATACTTTTAAAACTTGAAAATACTTTCCCTGAAAACGAACTTATTCCTGTACTAAAATTACAATATGCCTTAAAAAATAAAGAATACAAAATTTCACACGATAACTGGTACAAGATTTGGATTCAAGGAATATACAGCCGCATTAATAACCCCATTGTTATAACATCAGTAAACAGTGGTTTAATTTTTAACTTTGATATTGAAAGTGAATTTTTTAAATTTTATCTGGAACAAAAAACAAATTTTTCAGCTGAAGAAATTTACAATATACTGTATGCACTTTCAACACTTGCCGAATGGGAAAGTAAAATGTTAAATCCGCCGGCATACAATAGACCAATCGACTATAAAATACGATATGCCTATTTAGCTAAATGGGGATTTTCTATGTCAGATGAACCTTTAAATAATCCACTAAATTTTGTATCTTTTGACAGGCTAAATAATTATAAAAATTGTACTTTTGAGAACACATGCTGGATTTTATATCCGACAAAAGATTCCATATATTCAATTATAATAAAAAATTCGCTGCCTGTGTCCATTACTGAACTTCCAAAATTATCAGAAATCATTTCATTATCAAATACTTTCTTTTTGAGTCTGGAAAATCATAATAAAAACAAAGATCAAATGGATTCATTAGCAGCTCTATCTGAAAAATTTAAACCCGTAATTAAACAATTTCAATCCATCGTTATACCTGATAACATTGTATATTTAAATGCATTTAAATTTATTCAACTTCTACCGCTGGAAGCTCTTTTGATCAAAAGCAATAACATTCATTTTGCAGATGAATACAAAATTGTTCGAAAACTTCCATATGATCAAGCTTATATAATCTCATGCGAAAAATCTACATGCAATGACTTAAATAATGATAGTAATCAATTAAAAGAAAAAAACTTAAAAACAGAATTAGATAGTCATTTTTTTCTTGGAATTGGAAATACTACCCCTGGTTTTTTAATTGCAAACTCCAATGTCGATGAGCTATTAGATATTGAAGGACTTTTTCTAAATAAAAAAATATTTTCTGAATCAAATAATTTATCAGGTAATGTTATACATTCAATTGAAGATATGAATAATACTATTTTTCACATGGCCGGTCAATGGACACCGGAAAACGAACCCATCTTTTTTATTGAAAGCAAAAAAAATGGAATACCGCTGAATAACTTTCGTTATATAGAAAACTTCCCATATCTTATTTTAAGTAAAAATCGCATTATGAATTTTAATATCGAAAATTATAGCATCTGGGATAAAATCTTGACTTCTTTTCGGCATAAAAATACCAAATTTGCAATCATATCATTGTCTGTAAGTCCAAAAGAATTCAGACAGGCATTTTTTTACGACTTTTACTATAGAATAGAACATAAAAAATCAGAATGGTTAAACGCGTTTTTTTCATCAACAGCGAGAACGAAAAAAGGCTTTTCTGAGAGTATCTGGCCTTATCTGATGGTTATATATGAAAAATAAATTACTTTCACTGTTGGTTATCTTCTGGTTTTTATCAATATACTCATGTTACCCTGACATCAGCAAACATAACATTTCGAATGAGGAAGTTGATATGATTATTCAGGAGTTTACAAGCGCGAGAATTCATCAATACTTATACACAACCGGTGAACCCAAAGATAATGCTTCTCTCATGATTATACTCATTAAGCAACATGGTTTTAATTATAAAAAGTTTATCAAACAATTAAATGAAAATAATCCTAAATTATATCAAAAATTATTTGTAAAAACCGGTGACTCTATTTAAACGTTTAAAAAATACATTAATTAAAAAATTTATAGATAAAAGAGATTTTATTTACAGGAACTTTCAATAGAAATGGCTTGACAATATAACATTCAGTCACAAGAGAATCATATGGCAAAAATTAAAATCCCAAGTCAACTTCGTCCGCAAACAGATGGTCTCGATCAAGTTGAAATTATAGCAAATACTGTTGGTGAAGCATTAAACAAACTTGTTGAAAAACATCCGGCAATAAAAGACAGAATATATGATGAAAATAACAAGCTACGACGTTATGTAAATATTTATCTAGGAGATGAAGATATTCGTTTTTTAGAGAATCTGGATACAAAAGTTGAAGCAGCATCAGAATTATCTCTCGTACCTGCAATTGCCGGCGGTAATAATATTTGTGACTAAAAAGTTAAAATTAAAAATACCTGTAAACTTAATCAATGAACCTATCATCTATAAAATGGTAATACAATTTGAAATTATGCCAAATATTTTAACCGCTCACCTGGATAAAGACTCAGGAGGAGATGTTTTAATAGAAATAAAAGGGACACCAGAAAATATTGAAAAAGGTATAAGTTATCTTAAACAGTTAAAAATTGACATAATTGAGTTTTAAAACAGACCGCGATAAATTAAACAAAGCATTGACAACCTTTAATTAAATTCGTTATATGAATACAAAAATGCTAGAAAATTTAAAAAAACTGTATTTAAACCCGGTTTATGCATGGAAAGAAATTGATAAAATTTATTTTAAAAATAAATGGATAATAATTAAAGAAAACCTTACTTTTTTTTTATTAATCAATCCTCTACTATTTCTTTTTATTCACATTACTCGTTTTGACAGCTTAAAAATAATATTATTTAATGGTATTATTTATCCTTTTATTTTAAATGTATCATTTATATTTTTTTTGATAATTCTCAGCCTTCTAATTGAGGAAATTTATCGAATAACTTCTTACCGAGATCCTTTGCAAAATATTTTTAAACTGCTTGTATATTCGAGTCTTCCTTTTTTTTCTTTGTATGGCTTTTTGGACATACCTGTAATAGGAAAATATATTTTTTTAACTGGAATCATATACTCAGGATATTTAATAAAAATTGGCATAGATAAATTTCTTTGGGCAAATAAAAGTTCACGGCGTAAAATTTTTTTAATAGCATCTTTTACGGCTTTTCTATGTCTTATCGTTTGTAGTTTGTTATTGTTTTTTTCCGGTAAAATAATAGGTACATCGATATTAAAATTATTAACTTAAATACAAACACAATGAAACCATTAGAAGCCAAAGTAAAATCAATCGGAAAAATTCATGTCATGCCAAAAGTAGTGTACTGGATTGGTATGCCCGAAAGCATTAAAGAAAAGGAAAAAATTGAACTGTTTAAAAAGGATATCTGGGTAAATAGATACCCGATGAATCGTATACTTGAACTACAAAAAGAATCGGAATTTATTTTATTTGTAAATCTGGACAATACCTTGTTCACAACACGCAGTTCTTTAGCAGAGCAAGAAATTCCATCTGCTAAAAAATTAATTAAAGAAATTGAACTAATAAAACCAATGCATTCCATAGTTCATACCACACATATTAATCCAAAACTTAAAGAATTATTTAGCAAATCACCCATAACTTATATGGAAAAAAATCTACAGGATCCCTCAATGGGTATTTCTACAATTGTAAAAACAGTAGATTACATTTTAGAAAAAACAAATCGTACAAGAAGGGCTTTTTTAAGGGTAGAAATTGACGAATCTGATAAAATACCCGTAAAATGTCATATTTTAAAGCAAACGATAAATGGGCATATTGACGATATAAGTTTAAATGGATTGCGTATAAAATTTAGTGAAGAAAGTCAGTTTAAAATATTTTCAGTAAAGGATTTTATTGAGCTTTCTTTTGAATTGGACAGTTATCAGGTTAGAATTCATAAAGCATTGATCACCAGAATTGATGTAAATACAAAATCAATTGGTGTTTATTTCGAAATACATAATGAAAAAATGATCAAAGAAATGTATGCTCGTCACTTTTCCGAAATATTATACCAAATGATCAAGAACTTATTGCACATAGAGTAGAAAACTACTCTATGAATTTATCTAACCTGCCGATATCTAAAAGGTGAAATGGGTTAATCAAAAAATCATAAATAAAGCGTCGAAGCTTCCGTGGATTGAAGTGCTTCCTGGTAAAGAAAATATACAAGAAAGAGGTGAATTTGCGTCATTTATATCTGAAAATCAAACGGTTAAAATAAAAGAATCATTGCCGAGTTCTTTAGAAGACAGTGAAAATACTTCACAATTAAAATCTTCTCTTGATGAAATACTTGCCCTGTATAATCAAACCATAAGCTTTAGTGATGATGAAGAAAATTCTCAAATTAAAGAAAATCAAATTGAAAATACCCTTGATGAAATTCATCAAAAAGCAGCAACTTTCAATGATGCTTCAGCTGAATTTGCTAGAAATAATGAACCTCAAAGCAATTTCCAGAAAGGTTTAATTAACCTTCATTATTCAACATTTGATGTGAAAACATTAGTTCAGCCGTCTCAAATAAATTTACAAAAACCAAAATATAAATTATCCGATTCTACAGAAAATCACCCTAATATTTCGCATACCAGAACAATATATGAAAATACATTTATTGTTAATAATGAAAATCCTTCTATATTCTCTACAGAATCAAGCAGTAAATGCAATGAAGAATCTGAAGTCTATCTTGCAGAACAATCTAATGATTTAAAGACTGAAAATAACCTAAGTGTTCTTGAAAAAGAAAATGAATTATATGACATCACGATATCAAATCAAAATATAATTCCACTAAATGAAAAATTTCTCATGACTCCGATCACTGCCGAGAAGTATTGCTCAGACGAATTCAATGAAAATGAATCAGAAGAAGATGAAATTATGGATGAAACATGCACACAAAATCCAGAAATTGAGATTTTTGAAAAAGAAGATGAAATTATAAACCATCAGGAAACGGAAGAATTATTTAATGCTCTGGAAAGTGGTGATGTTACCTTTCGTTGTTCTGTAACTCCAGAAATAAAAACCAGCAGTCAATTTCATATTCCTTTTAATATATTAAAAACAGGTACCGATGAATATGATCATTCTGATCCTGTCGAGGTTCAACAAATAATAGAAAAACTTGAACTTACATTGGAACAATTTGGTATAGAAGCAAGAGTCATTGGAATGCAAAGAGGCCCCATCATTACACGATACGAAGTTCGTATTCCCCCTGGCATTAAGGTAAACAGAATACTGAGTCTTACTGATGAATTAGCAATGGCGCTTGAAGCACTACGCGTAAGAATTGAAGCTCCAATTCCGGGTCGTTCTACAGTCGGCATTGAAATACCCAATAAAAAACGATCAACCGTTTTACTTGGCGATATATTAAACCATCCTGATTACAATACCAGCGCAGTACGCTTGGCACTTCCATTAGGAAAAGACATCGCAGGTAATTTATTAATCGAAGATTTATGTAAAATGCCTCACATTCTTATTGCCGGGGCAACCGGATCTGGTAAATCCGTAGCGATCAATGCATTCATCACAAGTTTAATCATTACAAAATCCCCTGAAGAAGTACGTATGTTGATGGTTGACCCAAAACTGGTTGAATTATCCCAATACAATGACATTCCACATTTACTGCACCCGGTAATTTCTGACGCCCCTAAAGCCATTCTGGCATTAAACTGGGCAGTTGAAGAAATGGACAGACGATATGAAGATATGGCTGATATGAGAGCCAGAGATATCATTTCGTATAACATTAAAATTGAACAACATAATAAAATAAAAAAAGGAAGCGATGAGTATATTCCTAAAATGCCCTATATCGTAATTCTCATTGATGAGTTAGGAGATTTAATGATGGTAGCAGGTAAAGAAGTCGAATCTTCCATCATTCGTCTTTCACAAAAGGCTAGAGCCATTGGTATTCATTTAATTTTGGCTACTCAACGACCTTCTGTCGATGTCATTACAGCCCTTATCAAGGCTAACTGCCCTGCCCGAATTGCCCTTCAAGTTGCTCAAAAAACGGATTCACGAACGATTCTTGACTCAAATGGAGGTGAGCAATTACTTGGTCAGGGAGATATGTTGTTTAAACATCCTTCAAAAGCTCAGTTAATCAGAGCTCAGGCTCCCTATGTATCTGACCAGGAAGTTGAAAATGTCGTCAACATGGTTAAAAAAACCGGTAAACCAAGTTACATTGTACTTGAGGATCCAAAAATTAAAACCGGCGAGCTGGAACTTGAAGATGAAAATTTATTTGACGAAGCCTGGAATATTATTATTGAAAGCAACAAAGCTTCCGCAAGCTACCTTCAACGTCGTCTGAGAATCGGCTACAATCGTGCTGCCCGAATTATCGAAGCTTTTGAAGCCCGCGGCTACATTGGTCCTCAGGTTGGTTCAAAACCTAGAGAAATATTTATCCACAACCATTAAGATAATACGCGTGGGATAGCGCAAATCGGTCATTGAACTTGTTGAAATGACCGATTGAAGCGAAGGGCGTGCTACGCCCTTTTTAGTGAAATTTTAATTATCTTTTTAATAAGACATAATATTTGCTTTACAGTGTGAATATTTATAAATTAATTTAACTATAATGAATACACCTGTGTTGATCATGGATCGATCTAAAATTATATCAAACTATAGAGAAATGAAAAGCGCTTTTACCGATTTTCATATTGCCTATGCCATGAAATCAAACTCTCACAACGATATCTTAAATCTTCTGCTTAGAGAAGATTCCGACATTGAAACTGCTTCCATTTCAGAAATTCAGCTTCTCATAGAACGAGGCGTTAGTCCTGAAAAAATAATTTTTTCTAATCCTGTAAAACCGGAATCTGCAATACGATCGGCTGTTGAAAGCGGTGTATTTACAATGACCTTTGATTCGCTTTCAGAATTAAAAAAATTTATTCCTTATAAAGAATTTATAAAACCAATTTTAAGAATCGACGTTGCAAATGAAGGTAGCCTCTGGGTTTTAAGCGGTAAATTTGGATGCCCCAAAAGAGTATGGCCGCAAATTTTTCAATATATGAAAGATAATGAGATTACTTTATCTGGAATTACCTTTCATGTCGGTTCACAATGTGAGATGGCATCTACCTGGGGTAAAGCCATCGCTGAAGTCGGCGAAGCTGCTTTAATGGCCGAGACATATAATTTGAAACCAGAAATTTTAAATATCGGCGGCGGATTCCCTATTAACCTTGGCCGTGATGTACCTACCGTAAAAGATATTGCAAACGTGGTGTATAAAGCAATTAATGATCTTGAAAAAAAAGGCATTGTATTTGAAAAGTTTTATGCCGAACCAGGTAGATTTATAAGCGGATCTGCCGGCACACTTTGTACGCGTGTCATTGGTGTTGGCGATCGTGATATAAAAGGCCAAAGTGAAAAATGGGTATTTTTAGATACAGGCGTATTTAGCGGACTGATGGAAACCATTGATGGAATTACGTATCCTCTTTATTCAAATGGAAGCGGAGAAATTGAAAGGGTGATGCTATGCGGACCAAGCTGCGACGGCGCAGATAAAATGTTCAAGGCTTTTTTACCATCTCCTAAAGTTGGCGACATCATTTATATGTACGGTACCGGCGCCTATACAATGTCTTATTCCTCAAATTTTAACGGAATTGAACCGCCTTCTGTTTCTTTTGTAGATAAAATTGAAAACAAAGTTGAAAATTTCAAGTTAAATTAACTCGCACAGTAGCGACTATTTGACCTGAAAATACTTTTTGACCGTTTTTAACCAGTTGTGATAAAAGCTCTCCGGGCTCAGGAGCCTCAAGGCAAAAAGATGCTTTGTCTGTAAGCAGGTCGCAAATTTCATCTCCCTCTTGAAAAAAGTCGCCAATAGCAATCTTCCACTCTATAAGTTCAATATCTCCGATTTGTCCAACATCCGGAATTTTTAATTCGATATCTTTTGTCATGAGTACGTATGTATATTAAAATTAATCCTTATCTCACTTTTATTTGTTGTTAAGTGAATTTATCTCTTTTTTATCATTTCAATGCTTGCCAGAGCAATTCGTAATGTTTCGAGATCTTTTTCATTAGAAACAATAGGATCAGCCTCACCCATTATGCATTTATGAAAATGTATATGCTCGCTTTTTAACGGATTGTCTTTGTGAACAAATAAATTTTCTACATAAGATTCCTGAGAGTACCTTATTTCATCGGGCATCGTGATGTTTGCGCTGCTGGCATTTTTATGAATTTCAATATCTTGATTTGCATAATTTAAAATAATGTAGCTTTTTTCCTGAGTGATGAACAGCTTTCTTTCTTTTGCCTGACTGACTCGAGATGCCATTAAACTTGCCATAGTGTTATTTTCAAATTTTAATGTAACTACAGCGATGTCCTCATGCTTGCCTTTAAGACTCTGTCCAACGGCATAATAATCTTTAACCGGAGATTTTACAAGATTTAAAACAATATCAAGGTCATGAATTAACATATCTAAGACAACGCCGGCATCCTGGATTCTTGGAGAAAAAGGCGCTATTCTTTTTGTTTCAATATAAATTGGGTTATCGACAATTTTTTGAACCTCAATTACAGCGCCATTAAATCGCTCTACATGCCCAATTTGCAAGATTTTTTTCTTTTTTTTCGCCAGTTCAATTAATTCTATTGCTTCCTCGATTTTAGGTGTAACGGGTTTTTCAATTAAAACATGGCATCCATGATTTATAGCTTCTATAGCGATTTTATAATGATGTTCAGTTGGTACCGCAATGGTAACGGCATCACAGTCATCGAGCAGCTGACTTAACGATTCATAATTTTTTACTTTATATTGCTCTGAGATTTTTTGCGCATTATCCTTGTTTACATCATAAATTCCAATCAACTGATGAGTTGAGGAATTTAATCCGGCAAGCACATTGACATGATACTTGCCCATATGGCCTACGCCAACAACACCTGTTTTTATTTCATTTAGTTTTTCACTCATTTAAACCTGCTAAAAAATCCTGAATTACTCATCAATTCTTCTTCTAGCTCTTTTACAAGCTGCTTGCTTTTGGCGCTTAACGTTTTTGGAACTTTAACAATAGCTTCAACCATTAAATCACCATATCGATCATGACCGCCCATGTATGGCAGACCTTTGCTTCTTACACGAAAAATCGTAGAAGGTTGTGTACCAGTTGGTATTTTAAGTTTTACAGTGGAGCCTGATATGGTTTCAATTTCAACCTCGCCGCCTAAAATTGCCATAGTGACGGGAATTTCATACTGGGTTATGAGATCAGCTCCTTCTCTTTCAAATTTAGCATGCCGCTTAACTTGAATGACAACATACAGATCGCCGGCAGGTCCGCCTTTAGGACCGGCTTCACCTTCTCCAGAAACCTTTAATCTAGTTCCGGTTTCAATACCGTGAGGTATTCTAATATTGATCGTCCTCTTTTTAGAAACCAGACCTGATCCATAACAAACCGAACATTGATTTTTAATCATAGATCCGGTTCCCCCGCAAGTATTGCACGTTGATGCGATTGAAAAGAAGCCGGAACTTTTTCTAATTTGTCCTGTTCCGCCACACGTTGTACATGTACTTATTTTTCCATCTGCTGAACCGCTGCCGTTACATTTTTCACAATGTTCATCTCTTGGAATTTGAATTTTAATTTCCTTTCCATGGTAAACATCTTCAAGATTAACTTCAAGATTATATCTTAAATCGGATCCGCGCCGAACTCCGCCGCGTTGACCACCAGAAGAAGTTCGCTGTCCGCCAAATCCGCCTAGACCGGAAAATATATTTTCAAACAAATCTTCAAATGTTCCGCCTTGAAAAATATCAGAAAAATCAGTATATGCACCCCGACCAAAACCTTCGCTGGATGCCTGACCAGATACACCTGCATGACCAAACTGATCATACATTTTTCTCTTTTTTTCATCTCGAAGAACTTCATATGCTTCTGTAGCTTCTTTAAATTTCTCTTCTGCGGCAACATCACCTTTATTTTTATCGGGATGAAATTTTAAAGCAAGTTTACGGTATGCTTTTTTTATTTCATCGATGGTTGCCGAACGGGATACGCCCAGTATTTCATAGTAATCTCTTTTTGTTGCCACATTGAACCCCTAAAATTTATCCCATCCAGCGGATATTCTACTTATCCTCATCTACTATTTCTGCGTCCACTACTTTTTCTTCGTTTTTTTCATGGCTGTTTTTACTTGAATCGCCTGATTCCTGATTAGGAGTACTTTCTTTAGCTGCATCTTGTAGTGCCTGACTATGTTTGGTTAAAACATTATTTAAATTTTCTTTTGCTTTTTTAATTTTTTCCAGATCATTGCTATGCATAACATCACGTCCATCACGTATAACATTTTCAATTTCTGTTCGTATGGCTCCATCAAGACTTTTAGCGCTTTGAAGTGACTTTTCAATAGTGTAAATCAGATGATCTAGTTCGTTAAATTCACGCGCTACTTCTTTAATTTTGTTATCTTCTTCAGCATGAGCCTCGGCATCTTTTACCATCTTGTTTACTTCATCTTCGCTTAGAGAACTTGAAGCTTCAATTTTTATTTTCTGCTCTTTATTTGTCTTTAAATCTTTTGCAGAAACGTGTACAATACCGTTTGCATCAATATCAAAGCTTACTTCAATTTGAGGCATACCTCTTGGCGCAGCCGGAATTTCTGATAAATGAAATCGACCTAACGTTCTATTATCACGAGCAAGTTCTCTTTCTCCCTGTAAAACATGTATTTCTACAGAAGTCTGATTATCTGCAGCGGTTGAAAATACTTCCGATTTTTTAGTTGGTATCGTTGTATTTCTTGTAATGATTTTAGTCATTACTCCGCCAAGCGTTTCAATACCAAGAGATAAAGGAGTTACATCAAGAAGAAGTACATCATGAACTTCACCGGCAAGAACTCCGCCTTGAATCGCCGCGCCAATGGCCACAGCCTCATCAGGATTTACACTTTTGTTTGGTTCTTTGCCAAATAATTCTTTAACTTTATCACGAACGGCAGGTATTCTTGTTGAACCGCCTACTAAAATAACTTCATTGATATCAGACGCAGTAAGTCCGGCATCTGCCATTGCTTTTTTACATGGTTCAATGGTTCGCTCGACAAGCGCATGTGTAAGTTGATTAAATTTAGCCCTTGTCAGGTTCATATTTAAGTGACGAGGTCCTGATGAATCTGCAGTTATAAATGGAATATTAATATCCGTTGTTTCTTTACTGGATAATTCTATTTTTGCTTTTTCAGCCGCTTCTTTTAAACGTTGCTGTGCCATTTTATCAACACTTACATCTATGCTGGTTTCTTTTTTATATTCTGCGACAATCCAGTCGATGATCAATTGATCAAAATCATCGCCACCAAGATGAGTGTCGCCATTTGTAGATTTAACCTCAAATACATCATCTGCAAGTTCTAAAACTGATATATCAAATGTACCGCCGCCAAGATCAAATACCGCAATAATTTCACTATGCTTTTTCTTGTCAAGACCATAGGCTAAAGCCGCTGCTGTCGGTTCATTGATGATACGCATAACCTCAAGACCGGCGATTTTACCAGCATCTTTTGTTGCCTGACGTTGTTCATCATTAAAATAAGCAGGTACAGTTATAACAGCTTTACTGACAGTTTGTCCAAGATAATCTTCAGCTGTTTGCTTCATTTTTTGAAGAACTCGTGCAGAAATTTCTTCCGGTCTATAATCTTTTTCCCGTGTTTTAATAACAATAGACTTGCCAGTTGATTCTTTCAGTGTATATGGAACCAGCCTTTTTTCGCTGTCAATTTCATCAAACTTACGACCCATAAATCGTTTGATTGACCGAATCGTATTTTCAGGATTTGTAATCATCTGATTTTTAGCTGTTTGACCTACAAGTACTTCGCCTTTTTCTGTAAAAGCTACTACAGAAGGAGTTGTTCTACCACCCTCTGAATTAGCTAGAACGACAACTTCACCGCCTTCAATAATTGCTACACACGAATTCGTAGTACCAAGATCTATTCCGATTATTTTTTCTTTACTCATTTTATTTACTCCTTAAATTCTTATATTTACATAATACGTTCTAATTGACCTGCGACTTTGGTTTTTCAACCGCAACTCTAGCCGGCCTTAATATTCTGTCTTTATATCTATACCCTTTTTGATACACTTGTTTTACAATTTCTTTATCTGTTTTTTCTGATTCCGAAACACTCAATGCTTCCATACTGGTGGGATCAAACTCTTGCTGATCAGGATCGATTAATTCAATTCCAAGATTTTCAAATACCTGCCATAATTGTTTTCTAATTAAATTTGAACCGTCTAAAAATTTTTCCATTGCCTTGTCGCCGTTATGCTCAGTTGCAAGCAATAAATCAAAGGCGTCAAATACAGGTATTAATTCCTGAAGAATTTTACCGGCTGTTCGACCTTCCTGCTGAAGATTTTCCTGATTCATTCGTTTACGATAATTTAAAAACTCGGCTTTCTCTCTTAAAATAGAATCGTTTAATCTTGCAATTTCTTCATTAAGCTCGATTATTTTTTGCTCATTTTGATTTAACAAGTTTTCTGTATCTTGATCTATACTTCCTTCTCCATTTTCAGCTGAAAACTCCAATGGAGTAAAATCTTTTTCGTTATCATCTGATGAACTGTTTTCAATATTATCTGAATCATCATTCTTATCTTTAGTAGTTGACTTTTCTTTTCCCATCGTAACTCCAATACCGGTATTTATAACCGTTTACTTAAATTCTAATCATATACAATTGTAAAATTATATAGTAATTTAATCTTTACCCGGATAACCTTTCGGGTAAATTACCAATTTTTAACTTTATATCTGCATTAAAATCCAGTTCGCCAGTTTCCTTTAATACATTTGATAAAATTTCTGAACTATAATCCATACTTCGAATAATATTTTCATAAGGCATCCGATTAATCCCAATAACTCCCAAAGAACCTACATTTCGCCCTCCGACAGAGTATCCACAGCTTAAAATAGATATCCCAGATAGATGAATTCCATCGACATCAAGCCCTACACTTACATTTATTCTTTTATTTGATTTCAGGCTATTTAAATATTCAATTAAAAATTCTTTATCGTCAAGAATATTTACCAGCTTCTCAGCTTGTTTTGTATCTGGATGCTCATCAAGAAGCCTCTTATAAAAAGTTGCTTCTCCCTCAAGTAATACCTGCTGATCAGGCGGCATATAAATTAAACTCTGGGCAACCTGCATGGCCGTATCACCAAGATTTCCTAAATCAGAACTTGAGTCAATGAAACAAGCAAGACCCTTTTCTTTAATATCCTCAATTTCATAACCCTTTAAAAGCTGATTTAAATATCTGCTGATTTTATATAAATCTTCTTGAGTATGTGTATTTTCAATTTTTATTTTTTTTTGATAAATGGTACCAGAACGACTCACCAGTATGACTAAAATCATATTATCTGTAACCGAAACCAGCTCAATACGGTTTATAATGGCTCCTGCAGCTCTTGGAGTTAATACAAAACCTGCATTTTGAGAAGAATTTGCTAATTGCTGCGCTGTAACCTTCATAAGCTTGTCAACCTGCATATTTGCAGTCTTGTAAAACCCCTCTAGTTCTGAAATACTATCTAAAGAGTCTTCATAAAGGTTGACCATTTCATCTATATATAATTCTATAGCTCTGTCTGTAGGTATACGTCCGGCAGATGTATGCGGACTAAACAAATACCCCATTTGTTCAAGTACTGACATTTCTTTGCGAATGGTAGCCGAGGATACATTGGAAATTAAACGTTCAACAATTATAGCTGAACCAATTGGTTGTCCGGTTATGACATAACCCTTTACAATTGCCCGTACAATATCAGCCTGTCTTTTAGTAATACTATCTGCCATCTTTATGTATTAGTGTTAGCACTCTTCTGGTTAGAGTGCTAACAAATGCAAGATAAGTATTTAAAATCAAACTGTCAATTATTATTTATCATTTAGGTTGGATTTTTTTTGGGAGCGGCTACTTTTTAGTAAGAAAATAGTGCGTTATATACAGTCGAAGAATTTGATATTGGTCGCATGAAACCCTTAAAAGAAGAATCAAAACTTCCCAAAGACATAATGGACAGAATTAA
>JAOUFY010000035.1 GCA_029857955.1 Spirochaetia bacterium | reverse complement strand
TATTTCGTTTGATTTTATTTCAGAAAAATTATTTTCTTGTATTTTGACCGAATTATCAGGGCTTACATCTTCTTTTACAACTGTCCAGTTTTCAGATTCCGGATCTTTGTCTTCTTTAACTTTTTTTGAAGTAAATTTGGTTATAAATTGTTCAGCTGTTTTTTTCCATGACTTGCTATCTGTTTCCGGATTTTGAACATAATCATGAGCTTCTGTGGTATAATCTGCATATGCAGGCGTACCGGAAGAAGTTAATCTGTCGATAGCAAAAAATCCCCAGCCTATAACCCCCAGTGTAAATAATACTGGTACAAGACTAGTGTTTTTTATTGATTTTTTTGCATATCCTTTAGCTGGCATATTGTATATTATCGGCTTAAAGGTAAAAAAATCTTGACTCTGAAAAACTTTTAATGTTGAAAATCAGATAATAACATTAAAACACAGGATTGTTTTAAAATGGAATTATAAACATTTATAATTTTAATCAAATATTACGCCAAAAGGAAGAAGGCTGTTTTTAATTTCATTCATTAATGAAGGGTAATGAATAGAATAAACAAAATATTCTTGATCAGCCTCAGTCCACTCGTAAAGTATTCGGCCGGGAAAATATGCTTTATAATGGTTTAGCAACTTGGATATTTTATCATCGTTCCAGTCAATAGAGAGCTGGTTTAAATTAAGAATTTTAGCTGATTGATTTTCAATTCGATAATTTTCTTTTTCAGTTCGTTTGTTTAATACTCCTTTATATTTTTCCTGGGTTTTAAATTTCAAATTTTTTATATTATAATCATATGCAATTTTAAATTCAGCCACTTGTGTGACGATACGCTTTTTACAAATATCCAGTAGTTCATTCCTGCGTGTATTTTTTTCGGAATATTTAAATATAGAAATTGAACAATGGACTTGAAAAGTATTGTCATTGCTGAAACCTTCAAATTTTATTTGTGATTCATTTTCTATAATCTTCGAATTAACGGAAGCGCACGAAAAAACGAATAATAATCCAAGGTTAAAATATAAAAATTTCACACGATCATGAGTTAACAAGCATACTATCAAGAAATGCTTTGTTATTTTTAGTTCCTTTCATTTTATCGAGTAAAAGCTCAATGCTTTCAATGGACGACAAAGGAGCTAAAACCTTTCTTAGAATCCATATTCGATTTAAATCTTCAGGGCTAAGCAGCAACTCTTCTTTTCTTGTTGCAGATCGATTGATATCCATAGCAGGGAAGACTCTTTTTTCTGAAATTTTTCGGTCAAGCTGGATTTCCATGTTTCCAGTTCCTTTAAACTCTTCAAAAATAACTTCATCCATTTTTGATCCGGTATCTACAAGAGCTGTTGCAATGATCGTAAGACTTCCGCCTTCTTCAATATTTCGTGCAGCGCCAAAAAAACGTTTAGGTTTATGCAAGGCATTTGAGTCTACACCTCCGGAAAGAACTTTTCCAGAAGAAGGAATAACCTGATTATACGCTCGCGCAAGTCGAGTAATCGAATCCAGTAAAATAACAACATCTTTTTTGTGCTCTACAAGTCTCTTGGCTTTTTCTATTACCATTTCAGCTACCTGAACATGCCTTGAAGCTGGTTCATCAAATGTAGATGAAATCACTTCGCCTTTAACGTTTCTTGCCATATCGGTAACTTCTTCTGGTCTTTCATCAATAAGAAGTACAATTAGCGATATCTCAGGATGATTTGTCGTAATTGCATTTGCAATATCTTTCATAATTGTTGTTTTACCTGTTCTAGGCGGTGCAACAATTAAACCTCTTTGGCCTTTTCCTACTGGAGTAATTAAATCAAGAACTCTTGTCGATAGTTTTTCAGCAGTTGTTTCCAGTTTTATTTTTTCGTCTGGATACAGCGGTGTCAGATTGTCAAAGTGAATGCGTCGATGAGCTTCATGAACAGCTTCTTTATTGATCAACTCGATTCTTAATATTGCAAAAAATCTCTCACTTTCTTTTGGCGATCGTATCTGACCATAAATAGTATCGCCTTTACGAAGATTAAACATTCGTATTTGAGAAGGGCTGACATATATGTCATCTGGGCCGGCAAGATAGTTATAATCCGCTGAACGCAAAAATCCATAACCGTCAGGTAGAATCTCCAGGGTTCCTTCTCCGAAAACCTGACCATTATTTTGAGATTGAGTTTGTAATATTGCAAAAATTAATGCAGGTTTTTTTAAATCTCCAGGGTTTTCAATTCCCAATTGTTCAGCCAATAACAATAAATCATTCATTGATTTTTGTTTCATTTGACTAATTTCCAGTTTAATTGCGCCATCTGCAATTGAAGCGGGTAATTCCTGGGTATTTTTATTTGTCGAACCTGTATTGGTTTGCTCATTTACTGGATCTAAATTTTCAGATCCGTTTTTTTTTCTTGAATTTGGGGCTTTCTCCATATGTTTTATCCTGTGAAGTGAAATTAACTTAAATTAATAATAAGTGCAGTAGATAGTTGAATTTATTTATCTCTGTATTTTAATGAACAAATTTAGTTGAAATGAAAGATGGAGCAGACCATATTTAAATTATCTACTCCATCTTTTGTAATAGTGTTTGTGAAGAAATTACATTGTCAAGTTTCTATTTTATTTGATATTTTCTTGGTTGTTATTTTCAATTGTTTTCTTGACTTCACTATTCTCATCAACTGTATTGGAAGGATTTGTTGAATCAGGTTTTACTTCTGCTTCAGGTTTTACTTCCTGTTCCATTTTAGGACGTTCTATTGTTTTTTGTGTTTCTGGTTGTTTTGCATCTTCTTGAACCTTTTCTTTTTTAATAATTGGCTTGGTAAGATCTCCACTAACCGGAGGTATATCAAAAACCTGTCCTGGATATATTAAGTCAGGATTTTTAATCTGACCTTTATTGGCTTTATAAATTCTTGTCCATTTAAAAGGATCGCCATATATATTTTTATACTCAGCAATTCTCCATAAACAATCTCGTCTTTCAGGTATCAATTTTACTGTGTAAGATTTCCAACCTTCGGCCAATTCACGATTTTCCGTTGTAACTGTTGTAGTTCCAGCTTGTGTACTGACTACCGGTGATCTAGTACCTTGTTTAATTAGTACAAGCAATGCAGGAACCTGGTCTTTTACAAGTTGTGCCAATCGGATAGCTTCTTTAGAATGCTCAACTGACTCGCTGTATTTTGCTTCTTCAAGAGTTTTACCGGCATTATTTAGCGAAGCCTGTGCAGCACTGAGGGTTTCTTCGGTGTTTTTTAAAGATTCCTGTGATTCATCTGATTTTGCGAGTTTACTTTTTAAATCACCTTTTTCAAGTTCTGATTTTAAGTTAACCATTTCCTTTTCAGCATTTTCTACCGCGGCGCCAGCTTCAATTTTTTTCTTGGATGCGAAATCTTTTTTTGCAATGTCAGATGCAATAGTCGCGCTTTCTTTTGCTTTTACAATTTCATTGTGGGCATCTTTTAAATATTTATTAGACAAATATTCCTGAGCTCTTTTCGCTGATTCATTTGCTTCTGTAATTTTATCAGGGCTTGATTCATTGGCTCCATAGGTTATTGCTTCTTTAATTAAATCTTCTACTGCAGTTAATTCTCTTTGAAGATTTTCTGTCTGTGCTTCAGCTTGATTACGGGCTTTAATTGCCTCTTCTCTTGAGTTTTCAAAAGACTGGAATGCTTCATAGTGCTTTGCAGCAGTCATTTTTTCATCACCTGCAGCCATAAGATCATTTGCGTTTTTAAAAGATTCTGCAGCGAGCTCTTCAGCATATGCACGATCAGCTTCTTTAATCATTTCGGCTGCTTCATCTTTGGTTTGCTTGGCTAATTCAGGAATTGCCAAATTATAAGCTTCCAATGCAAGAGACTGCGCTTCAATCGCTTTATCTTTAGCCTCTTTCAATTTATTTTTACTAACAAGATCATGAGCTTCAAAAAGTGCAGCTCTGGCGCCTTCATACTTTTCTTTTGCTAATACATCTGCTTTAACATTTGCTGCTTTCGTAATTTCAAATTTTGCATTCCCCATTTCTTCTACTGGAATCGGGTCTCCGCAATATAAAACAGTTAAGGCTACAATCATTGCCGACAAATATATTTTATAATTATTTTTACTCTGTTTATACATAAAGTCTCCTTACATTTTTATTTATTTATTCGCATAAATTTATAATGATACATTATTATTTGGCATGGCTATGGCAAGTAATAAATTGATTTTTAATTATAATATAGGCAACTATTTAACTATTTATTAATTTGTAAAATATAAATGTTTGATTGTATTAAAATATGTTATAAATTGAAAATCTTGTTATTGCAATTTTAATATCTACAGTTTTAAATGAATAGTAAAATGTAAAATATATTTAACTATATCGATTTATGCCCTTATATGATGACTTTGTTTTGGTGAATTTAATTATTTTTTGGAAGTTAATGGATTAAAAATCCAGCCGCTTCCATTAAAAAAAATATAATCGTTAATTAAATTACTTGACGTTGATATTTATAAATATTATGTATATTAAAGCAGGGTAATATAAATAGAGTTAAAATAAATTTTTTTGTGAAAAGGAATCAATGTGGATATTGCAAGTGAGTTAAAAAAAATTAAATTGTCTATTCAGCCTCAAGTTTTGTCAAAATTATTAAATTTAAATAGTGATAGTGATGGAACCAGTTTTGCTGCGTTAAGTGATGTTGTAAAAGCAGATCAAAACATGTCTACCATGATATTGAAAGCAGCAAATTCTTCTTTTTATGCACGTGGTAATCAGGTGAGCAGTCTTCAACATGCCATCGCCATGCTCGGATTTCGAGTGGTGAGATCTTTAGCTATGGCCGCTAATTCAAAATCTTTATTTGAATCCGGAAAGTACTCTAGATTTCAGCGGTATGTGTGGAAACATTCTACCGCAACTTCTGTTATTTGCAAAGAACTGGCTTCGAAATTGGGAAAAGCTGAGCTTGAAGAAGAAGCTTTTGTGGCTGGTTTACTTCATGACATTGGAAAAGTTGTGCTTAATGTAATTGACAGAAGAAAGTTTATTAGCGTAATCGATATGGTTGTTGAAGAAAATATTGCATTTCCTGAAGCAGAAAAACGTATATTCGGCGTAACCCATATGGAAGTTGGAAAAGCTGCTGCAATAGAGTGGAAACTCCCTGTACTTTATAAAGAGGTTTTCGAATATCATGAAAACTATATAGAAGATGTCCCTTCCGATGATACTCTTTTACTTGTCGTTGCATATGGTAATTATCTTGCCAAAAGATATGGTTATGGTCATCAAAGCCCCCAGGATGATATTGATGGCGAGAAACTTGAAAAAAAGTTAAAACTTAGCAAAGATCATTTGGTGTATTTTAAAGAAACGTTTAAAACGTCTATAGAGGAAAACGAGTTTTTTAAATTTGTTAATCGATTGATATGAGTTTTTTTTCATTACACCATAGGGATGAAAATGCCTGGGAAAGTCGTTTTTCATTAAAACCGGAAGATATTAATTTTGAGTTATTTTTTTATGATTTATATAGCGGTGATGAAAAAAAACTTTTATTGAGACTTCGCGAGGTATTACAAAAGTTAAACAGGCCAGATTTAAGCGGTCCAATATATTTAATTGTTCGTGAATTACTGACAAATTCATTAAAAGCTTTATATAAGCGAATATATCTCGAATACTTTCTGGCTGAAATGGGTTTTTCCGATTTACCTTATGAAGATTGGTTATCGATTTTTAAAACTGAGATTGACACGCATATGGCAGAAAATTTTGCAAATATTTGTCGTCAAAAAAACGTCTATGTCAAGTTCAATATGAAACCTCTTTCAACCGGATTGTTGATTGAAATTATCAATGATGGAATCCCTTCTGAAGTTGAATGGAGGAGGCTTAAAAAAAGTATGAAAGAATCTGAAAAACATTCAGATATGGCCTATCTTTTTGAAGATGACACAGCGGGAGACAAGGAACAGGAAGGAGCCGGTATTGGCGTTCCATTGATATCGGTCATGTTGAAAAATATGAATTTAAGTCAAAACGATTTTCAGGTGATTGCCGAGAATGGAAGAACTATTGCAAAGTTATTTTTTCCGTTTTCATTGTTTATTAAAAAAAACAATTAACATAGAAATTATAATCTCTTCTTTAATTATGATTTAAAAAGCTCCAAGGTATTCAAAGGTGATTACTCTGGTAACCTGTTTATTCATTCCAATGAGAAGATTTAATTCGAGCGCAAATTCTTCGCTTAATTCAAAACGCAGCCCCGTATTTATAAGAATTTCATTTAAGCGGTTAGAATTAAAAAAAATACGTTCAATTTCAAGCATCGGTACAAACTGACCGATGGGAAAATCAAAAGATAAAAAAAGTGAAGTATCTTCTCCTTTAAAAGCAGGTTGAACAGGAACTCTAAGGCCTGCATTGAAATGTTGTTCGTGATTTAATAAAAAAAATGGCTTTGAAAATACTACGTAAGGACCGTATACCATTCTCATGGATTTCCATGAAATATTGGAAAGATTTAATGTCTCATTAGCATAAAACGCGTCATATCCAAAAGCAAGAAGCATGGGAAAGTCTTCCCACCCATCGGTAACCTTTACTTTAGCGACTACTCCTGGTATATTAAACACAATCGGATCTGAACCAATCACATGTTGTACATCAAAGGATACTCCGAGAAGAATGTTATCATGAACCCCCATAAGAGCTCGTGTAAAAATACCGCCATTGTTGTATCCCCATAGACTTACATCAAATCCGCCTCTGGATAATGTAGAACCTGTCGGAGTATCAATTTCGTCTAATAAGGGAGCTCCGTTTGTGGTCGAAACAATGCTAAAAAAGCTTAAAACAAGAGTAAAAAACGCTGAGCGTATACCTAATTCGAGAGATCTTCTCATGGTTTATTTTCGGAAGGTTCGCAAAAAGCATTAGTATTTTGTAAAACAAGGTTCGTATAAAACAAAAAAGCTTTTATACTTATGGATAATGTTAAGCCCTTAGTTTTAAAATAAATGATTTTACTTCTTTATAAATCTGATTCGGAGTTAATTCCATCATGCAGGCATGATCTTTTCGATAACAGGGCTTGTTTCCAAAAACCGAGCAGGGTCTGCAGTTTAAGTTTAAATTTTGAATAACGAGGTTTTGTTTACCAATTGGCGAAAAACCGGCATAAGGATGGGTTGGCCCCCATATTGAAATACAGGGGATACCAAAAACGCCGGCAAGGTGCATGTTCGCTGAATCCATTGTGATGACGGCATCTAGGGTCTTTATGAAATCAATTTCATCTGTAAAATTTAATTTACCGGCCATGATTGCGGAATTTTCAGAAGCATAGTTTTTTAATTTATTTGTTTCGTCAGGGCTGCCTAAAATATAAAAATCTATTGCAAAGTCGCCGGAAAGTAAATTCATTAATTGCGTCATAAAGTCTTGAGGCCACTCTTTAAGTAAATGCCGGCTTAAAGGGGCAATACCAATCTTAAGTTTACCAAAGCTTTTCTTTTTAAATTTTTTTGGTTTTGGGGGTAAACTTGTATTTATTGGTAATCCAGCTTTTGCAAATACATCGGCGTATCTTTCTATCGTATGTTTTAAGGGTTGTCGTATTTTATTAAAGCGTTTTGTAAGATTCCTTTTTTCACTTCGTCCTTTGTTTATACGAAAAATACGAAGATCTATTGAGGTCATTTTCATAAAAAAAGACAAAATTACAGAACGCAATACAAAATGTAAATCAATGATGAAACTAAATTGATAAGGTTTTAATTCCTGGGCAAGTTTCCATAAACCAGGAATACCTTTATGCTGTTTTTTAAGATCGGCTTCAATAAAGGTCAGGTTTGTTAAATCCTGAAAAACAGGTTTAAATGTTTTTTGACTTAGCAGATATACTTTTATATGGGAATATTTTTTTATAAAACTTTCCAAAACCGGTTTTGTTAAAATGACATCGCCCATTGCCGAAAAACGAACAACAATAATTTTAAAAGATTGATTGTTTCTGGAATTATTTTGGGGCATTTTTATACAGGGTTGGATTCATCGAGGGGTCATTGTACATTTTCATTTGACGGTAAACTTTCATAAATTTATCTCCCTGAATAATTTCTTCCATAAGTTCATTAAAGCAATTTGTCAGGTCGGCCAATTGCTGGCTTAAAAGATCAAGTTTGCGCGCGCATGAAACTCTGTGCTCCGGCGAGGCGTCAGTGCGTTCAATTTCAACTTCCATGTGGTATATTTTTAAACATAAAATCGACAAGCGGTCAATGATCCATGCAGGGCTCTCTGAATTCATTTTAGCATTTGACGTTTTTTTAATTAACAACTTTTCAAAAGCTTTTAAAAGCCATTCATCAATTTTTTCAACCGTATCGTTTCTCATTTGATTGGATCGGTCAATTCTTCGTTTTATTTTTATACCCTCAACAGGATCAATTTCAGGATCGCGTATAATGTCTTCAAGATGCCATTGAACGGTATCGATCCAGTTTTTATGATACAATAGATTCTCAATAAATTCTTCATCAAGCTTATATGGGTTTACCATTTCTGCATCTACGCTGTCTTTTGTATGATAATCGTGTATACACTGGAAAAAAATTTTATTACACAGATCAGCGGCTAAAGGTTTTTGTGTCATTGTTTAAAACCGAGAGTTAAAGGGTAGCCGTCAATTATTATTTTCTTTGTTTACCCCTTTTGATCAATTTCAAAACATTGTGGGGGTAAGCGTCGTCTTGTTAAAGACAAAGCGGCGGGGGAGACTTCCCCCGTTTATGAACGTTTTATTAATTTTAAAATTTGTCCGTAAAGTTTTTGAGAAGCTCCTTTATATCTGGTAATGAAATGATAGCCGGCATTTGCTTTTTTAGTGCGGATTTTTTTGTTTAAAATGAGATCATTAAAAACCTGTTCAAATTCGGCGGTGTTGTTGATTGTAAAGACGCAGCCGTCTGAGAGTAGGTTTTCAGCTTCAGGAAACTTTTGGTACTTTGGTCCGAAAATGACGGCATTTTGCATGGCGCATGGCTCGAGAATATTATGTATACCGGTTGAAAAACCGCCTCCTACATAGGCGATGTTTGAGTTTTCATATAAGAAAAAAAGATCGCCGATGGTATCTACGATGAGTACTCGATTTGATA
The DNA here is from genome assembly GCA_029857955.1 of Spirochaetia bacterium. Lineage (GTDB taxonomy): Bacteria > Spirochaetota > Leptospiria > Turneriellales > JAOUFE01 > JAOUFE01. The sequence continues at coordinate 17,986 of JAOUFY010000035.1, read as the reverse complement.
ATTTAAAAGACTGTTTTTTATTCTGGCGTGAATTTTCATTGTTAGACTTTAAATCGCTAAACAATACCGGCTTGTATTCTTGAAAAATATCCGCTAATTCATTTACATGTTTATTGTCGTTTTCATGCGGCGCGGCAATGATCTTTAAGTGCGGATATTTTTCTAAAGCGCGTAAAACGGAATCAGAAATGACTTTTAAGTCTTCAGGCCAGACGCTTCCAAGTAATGCGCAAATGTCGTTGCTTTTTATGCCGGTCAATTGTATTGATTTTTCTTTTTTTCGATCGTGAACAATGTCGTATTTACTGTCTCCGACGGTTTGAATGATTGTATCTGCATTTAAAATGCGTTTATAAAATTTTTCGCCTTCCGCATTTACCGTGAAAACGGCGTTAAAGTTTGAATATAAAAATTGATAAAACGATTTTTTAATGCCGGAACCTGCATTTCTTGACGGCGCACAAATCAGAGCCGTGGGTATGGAATATTTCTTTGCCTGGCTGAGTATGTTGGGCCAGATATCTGTTTTAACAAAAATCAGACAGGCGGGTTTAACGAGGTTCAATATTTTTTTTGCATTGTATAAAAAATCCAGAGGAAGAAAATCAAAAAATAAATTTTCATTTTTTTCTCTTTTTAACCAGTTGTAGCCTGAAATACTGGTTACAGTTACAAAGATGTGGTAATTGTTTTTTATAAAAATTTGTATCATTGACTTTGCCTGAAGGTATTCTCCGGCGCTGGCGACATGAACCCAGACGATGGGTTTATGTGTATTGATTTGATCCAGTTTTTTTTTTATTCTTTGGAACAAGCCATAATGCGCTGTTATACTTTGTCTTGCTTTACGCCACACCAATAGTGCAGGTAAAAACAGTCCCATGACAACAGGGTTAAGGATGATTTTGTATATGAGGATCCAGATCAATTTCATGATTGACATTTCTTTCGGTCGATGTTAAACGCCAAGATAGTAGTACCAGCCAATAATTATTGATTTTCCATGTTTACCTGTTGACATCGAGTGTATTATTCATATGGGGGAAGTACTACATTTAAGGAAGAAACATGCCTGATTTTTTAGAAAAAATTGCATCATTAAATAAAGCCATCGGAATACGCAGAGATATTTCACAAGCCGATATCATTGTTCATCTTGAAAATGCCTCACAGCCAAATAAAAAACTACTTAACGATTTTTATGCAGATAATCCGGTTTTTTCTCGTTTTATCGAAATCCTTACGGAAAAGCAATACTTATCTCCTGACAAATATGAAGAAAAACTGGAATCTTTTTATCAAAAATATCCCGAGTACAGAAAACCGGCATTTCAAAAACAGGTTTTTGACAGTATTCGTAACTCTCTTCCTGAAGGTTCTCTCGTAAAAGTCAAAGGAGGATATGCGATTATGAAAACCGAGAGGCGCCATGGCCGCAGTCCAAACGGAACATTCCCCATATTAAGCGATTTAATTAAAGACGTGGAAGATTTTGCTCATACCCGGGGTTTTATCACCGAGAGCGAATTTCTTCAGGTGTTTGACGTTATGTTAAATTACCTTCGTTCGAAAATGCTATATGAGGTAAATCGCTTTGTCGGGCAGGGCGAATTGGCCATTCCCGTTAAAGTAATTACTGACAAACCGTCTCAAATTGCTTTTGCAATGAATATGTTTCGGGCGACCCCCGAACACGAAGGTGAAACTCTCGAACCCTGGATAATTTTATCGGCTCCAGGTTTTAAACATCCCCGCGAAGAGCGATTTATCGATGGGGTGTTTAAATTTACTGATTATAAGCGGCGCGTGATTTTAATCGGCGGCAGCGGTTATAATGGAGAAATTAAAAAAAGTATGTTTTCTGTGGCCAATCATATTTATCCGCTAAAAGGTCATTTAAGCCTTCATTGTTCTTCTGTATACAATGACAAATATAAAGAAACAACCTTGATTTTTGGTCTATCGGGAACCGGTAAGTCTACCGTTAGTTCCGGCGTTGAAGACGTTCATGTGTTAAGCGACGATGAAACCGCCATGAACCTTGACACCGGCAAGACATTTAATCTTGAAAATGGAAATTACTATAAAACAGGCGGTTTGCTTTCTGAAAAGAAAGTTCTTGATACGCTGGAAAATTTAAGCGGAGAACAAACTGCAATATATGAAAATGTCGTGGTTAGCCCGTCGGGGCATGTTGTGATTGCCTGCGACCCAACAGGTAACGGACGGGTTAGCGTTCCCATTTCATGTCTTGAGGGCGCGATCTCCGGCGGAATGTATCCTTTGCCTAAAAAAATTATTATACTTTCGCGCGACGTAAATGCGATACTTGACCCAATGAACATTTTAACAAAAGAGCAAATTGTTTATTATTTAAAACTCGGCTATACCAGTAAAACGCCCGGAACAGAGGCGGGCGTACTAAAGCCGATTCCAACGTATTCAAAATGGGAAGGCGGCCCATTTTATGATCTAAAAGATGAATTTATCATGAAAATGTTATTTAAGTTTTTAGACCAGCAGCCCGTTACCGGCATTTTATTAAACTCTGGAGAAGGCGGAGGACCGTTTGGCTCGGTGTATAACAAACGATTTCCGGTTCGTTATACCCTTGAGATTGCCAGAAGTTTTTTGGTCGGCAGTTTAATGAAGCATCATTACGAGCATCCTGAAGATTTTGAAGATAATCGATATTTAAAAACCATTCGTCCGAGGTTTATACCTGATATTCCGGAAGAAATGACGGAATATCTTTGCGCTGAAAATATCTGGAAAAAAAATGGTTTTGAAACAGACTATGACCGATATGCCGTAGAACTTTTTACAGAGTTTAAAGAGCAGGCTGCGGAATCACTGGCAAATCTTCCCGAAGAGGCCAGGGGAATTTTAAACGCCGGACCGGTATAAATAGTAAAGGTAGTATAATAATGGAAAGAGAAGATATTAGAATTCGTATTGCAGGTATTTATATTGAAAATGGCAAAATATTACTTGTAAAACACCGAAAAAATAATCACGAGTATTACCTTCTTCCCGGAGGGGGGCAGCACACCGGTGAAAAGGCATCCGACACATTGATCCGCGAATGGAAAGAAGAGCTCAGTCTTGATATCGTTCCCGGAGAATTTTTATTTATGGGAGAGTCCATACCGCCTGACATTGATTCGCGTAAACACGTTTACCAGATGGTTTTTGCTGTTTCAAGAATTTCAGGCAAAATACAACTTCATGCTGATTCAACTCTGGTTGGTCAGGCATGGGTTGATATTAATATGCTGCCGAACCTGGTTTTATATCCTTTGTGCATTGATCAAATCATGGCGTCAATTCACGGTGAACAGGAAACGCCGTACCAGACCTATGTCTGGGGGTAGTCCAATAACCCTTTAGAGACAAATTCGGTTGCCGGCCACATGGGCGAATTTTCAACTTTGCCAATCTCAAGCGGCATGCTTAAAGAAAAAAAATGGATTTTAAAAATTGTTTTCAGGTTAACGGTTAATTTAAAGAGTTGTTTCGATGTCTGTTTACTGGCTAACGAGCGATTTAATTTTTCCAGATGTAAACGATGCCGAACCTGACGGTCTTCTTGCTGTAGGAGGAGATTTGTCTCTTTCACGATTGAAGCTTGCCTATCAAAACGGAATATTTCCATGGTATAACGAAAATCCAGTTTTATGGTTTAGTCCGAATCCGCGAATGGTGTTGTTTTTGGATGACTTGAAAATTCATCGAAGCTTAAGAAAAATCCTGTCTAAAAACGAGTTTATCGTTACTTTTAACAAGGCTTTTAAAGATGTCATTAAAGCCTGCGCCAGTTCACATGCTCATAAAGGAACGTGGATTAACCCTCAAATGATTGAAGCCTACATTGCTCTTCACCAGGCGGGTATGGCCGTCAGTGTTGAATGTTGGCAAAAAAACCAACTGGTGGGCGGTCTTTACGGTGTATGTATAAACAACGTTTTTTGCGGCGAATCCATGTTTCATCTGGTAGACAATGCTTCGAAGGTTGCTCTGGTTCATTTAGTTCGTAAATTAGCATCACTGGGATTTACCTTGCTGGATTCGCAGGTGTACACTGAAAACATGGCTCGTTTTGGTGCAAAGTATATATCGCGTAATCAATATCTTGCAATTTTACGCAAAGAGAGGGTCATCCCAGCATACGAGTTTTCATAAAAAGGGTTGTTTTAAACTGCCTTTTGGTGTATTTTTTGGAAATATCTGCAAAATGAAAAACGCTTGTCAGTGAGTTGGCCAATCTGGTTTCATCAAAAACAAAAATGGGGGCGTAGCTCAGCTGGGAGAGCGCTTGCATGGCATGCAAGAGGTCAGGGGTTCGATCCCCCTCGTCTCCAAGCTCAAATAAGATGTTCGTTTAAATACGAATGTTAAATTGCTAAAACGTTGAGGTGAATATGTTATCGATTAACAAGATAGAAGAACTGCTTGGCTCAGATGCAAAATCATTGCTCGGTCATAAATGTGCAGGTATACCCGCAGAAAAAATTCATCATACCGGCCCGGGTTATATAGACGATATTTTTGTCAATACAGACAGAAACCAGCAGGTGATTCGAAGCATGCATAATATGTTTTTTACAGGTAGACTTGCCGGTACAGGATATCTGTCCATATTGCCGGTAGATCAGGGTATTGAACATTCAGCCGGAGCTTCTTTTGCCGCAAATCCTGATTATTTCGACCCTGAAAACATCGTTAAGCTGGCCATAGAAGGCGGATGTAATGCTGTGGCCTCAACCCTTGGAGTTTTAGGCGCTGTATCGAGAAAGTACGCCCATAAAATACCTTTTATTTTAAAGATAAATCACAATGAGTTATTAACGTATCCCAATAAATTTGATCAAATCATGTTTGCACAGGTTGAACAGGCCTGGCAAATGGGCGCCGTCGGGGTAGGGGCGACCATTTACTTTGGTTCAGACGAATCATCGCGCCAGATTCAGGAAGTTTCTCAGGCATTTTCCCTTGCCCATGAACTGGGTATGACCACCATATTATGGTGTTATTTGCGAAACAATGCATTTAAAGCTGATAAAGATTACCACACCAGCGCTGATTTAACAGGTCAGGCAAATCATCTGGGTGTCACCATTGGCGCCGATATCATTAAACAAAAACTACCCGAAAACACGGGCGGTTATAAAGCGGTTAACGATAAATTGGGCGATAAAAAAGGGTCTTTTGGCAAGTACAACGATAAAATGTACACCGATCTTGGCAGCGATCATCCGGTCGATCTGGTTAGATACCAGGTTGCGCACAATTATATGGGTAGAATTGGTCTTATCAACTCTGGCGGCGCTTCTGGAAAAAATGACCTTGCTGAAGCTGTAAAAACAGCTGTTTTAAACAAACGAGGCGGCGGAATGGGTTTGATCAGCGGAAGAAAGGCTTTTCAAAAACCTTTAAAACAGGGTATCGAGCTATTAAATGCCATTCAGGACGTTTATTTAAATAAAGAAATTACCATTGCATAAAAAGGGGGCAGTCGCCCCCTTATGGGCTGTCTAAAAAGTCGCGTTTCATGCTTATGGGTTTATTGCGACTTTTTATTCACCCCATAACCCCCGCGTATTTTTTTAGCAGTGTTTTTATGGACAGGCATTTTTAAAAAATTAAAAATCGAATACCCAGGGAACTCATTAAGTCAAAACCAGGTCCGGGGAATATGTGAATTCCTGGCGCAACTTCAATGTACAATTCAATTTTTGCCGAATCAATAAAGTATTGTAGTCCAAAAGGAACACGGGCGCCAAGATTAAATCCATGTGAGAAGTACAATCCAACAAAAGGTCCTGCCCCGATATACCAGTATAAGGGTATTTGGTTATTAAACGCCTGGTTTAAAAACAGGTAATCTACCGTTGTGATCAATCGATAACCGCCCCAGCCCCAACCCCAGCCCCATCCGGAAAATCCTGCTTGAATGGCAATCTTGTCAAAGCGAAGCGACAAACCTGCAGGATCGCCCGCAGCAACACCAATACCGCCTTTACCTCTGGCATAAATCGAGCTTGAAGCCGTTAATAGTACTATAAATAAAATAATAATTTTTCTTTTCATAATTTCTGGATTAGAATATTGTAATATATTGTAAACAAACATATTTAGTTTACCATATATTAACTTAAATATTATATATTTACAGGCAATGTTCTTTAACAATAGCAATCAAAGAAGCGGGGTTAAATGGTTTAGTTATCCATCCGTAGGCGCCAAGCTGTTTTGCAGTTTCTTTATTACTTTTATCCGTTTCTGTGGTTAATATTATAATCGGGGTTTTTGTATAAGCGCTGTATTGAGCTTCACCCCTTAATGTTTTTAAGAATTCATAACCGTCCATTTCAGGCATATTGAGATCGAGTAAAATTAAGTCTACTTTTTTACCATTTAAATAATCCAGGGCAGCGCGTCCATGACGCGCTTCAATTACATAATAGTTATTTTCAGATAAAATTTCTTTAATTGCCTGTCGAATTGCGCTGGAATCATCGATTGTCATCACTACTTTTTTGTCCATGATATATACTAAATATAAAAGTACACAATGTCAATAAAATAAACTAAAGTGATCCACACTTTATCAAAAAGCAGCTGCCATTCTAAAAGAAAAGGTATATGATTATTATTTACATATCAAAGCGATTTTATTTATAAGAACATAATGAAACGTATTAAAATTATCTTGTTATTTACTATATTTTCTTCTGGAATTCTTTTTGCCAGACCATGGGAAAAATTCTTAAATACCGAATCGATTTCTGTGGACATAAAACCGTTACAATATTTTGAACTATCCAATAAAATAAGGGTGTACTATATTAAAAATAACGTTTTACCAAAAGCTACGTTTCAACTGGTTGTCGATGGAGGACAGGCAGAAGAATCCGAAACAAATAGCGGACTGACAGCGATGTGGGGAAAAACCGTTGTATTTTCGGGTTCTAAAGAATTTCCTAGAAAAAAACTTTCAGAAACTTTAGAACTGCACGGAACGGAGTTTAATTTTGATTCTGCGTTTGAGCGAAGTTTTTTCTCATTTGATTCGCTTTCTGATTATTATGAAAGCGATCTGGCAATGGTGATGGATGTATTGAAGAATCCGGCATTTAGCAAGCCGGATCTCGACTTAATTAAAAGCCAGTATTTACAGGGAATTAAAAAAAGAACCGAAAATCCGGCACAAATGGCAAATATCGCAGCTCAATTGATTCAATGGAAAAATAATGCAAGAGGTAATATCTCTACGTCCAAAACGATTGAACCAATTGACGATATTCAGCTTAAGGCATGGCATAAAAAAATGATGACCGCAGACAGGTTTACCATTTTAATTACAGGCAACATCGATCCCGATCATATGAAAACAATTTTGGAATCGTACTTTAAGGAGTTTCATTTATCGAATGTTGTGTATAATCCAGCTTATTTAAATGTTCCTTCAGATTCTTTAAAAAAAGGATCTGAAGTCATTTATCATCAGATTAAAGATATACCACAAACGACTATTTTATATCGGGCGCATGGTATTAAACATAACGATAATGACTATTACGCTTTGAAATTATATGATTTTCTTCTGGGTGGTGATTCGTTTAACTCTTATTTAACAAAGGTAATACGCGTACAAAATGGCTGGGCATATGGAGTTTATTCTAACTACTCTTCAGGAGCTTATACCGGCAATTTAAATATATTTGTTCAAACACAAAACAAAAATGTAAGCAAGGTTTTAGATGAAATTGACAAAATTTTAAAAAATCCTGACGCAATCATTGATGAAAAGCGTCTATCGGCGGCGAAAAACTCAATTACCAACAGTCTGGTCTTTATGGCAGAAACTCCTGAAGCTTTAGCGCGCCTGCAACTTTCTTTAAAGTGGGATAATTTACCGGATGATTATCTGCCACATTATCTTGAAAATATTCAAAAAGTAACTACTGATGATTTAAGAAGGGTTGCTAAAAAATATTACAGCCCGGATAACTACTTTATTAGTATCGTTGGCCCAAAAGATATAATCTCTTCTGAAAAGGCATTAAAAGACTCGCCTGCAAGAATCAAGGTAATGTATACTTTACCAGAATAGTCGTTGTGTGAAAAATTATTTTCTACTTGTCAGATAAACTGAGCCTGCAATTAAAACAATTCCAACTGCTAAATAAACCAGGTTTAGTACATTTATGAAATCCATGGTCAGCGCAAATCGAAAGAAGAGAACGACAAGAATTATATGAATAATATTGATCATTCTTTCTTTAAATTGGTCCATTGACTGAATTTGTAAAACTCTTCCTGCGTTAGGGTCATTGGCTGCTTCCATTTTACCAATAAACAATGCCTGCATACCGCCGCTCATTACGTACATAAGTGTTGCAACAAGATACAGTTCTACAGCATTGATGATCTTACTCATCAGGTAGATGTGAGATTTTACAAATTGGGCTTTGCCAGTCAAGGCCTGCCAAAATCCCTGGAACAAATCAAGAATTTCCAGCGAACCGTAGACAAACAAAATAATTGCAGAAACAGCGCTGGAAATAACGGCTAAAAGTGCGATGATTTTGCTTTCCCAGATTAAATATTCGATGGTTTTTAATATTTGTTTCATATATTCTCCCGGAAAATAGATCATACGTTTAGATTAAACTAAAAAACGTAATGTAAGTTATATATATTATCGGAAAATTTACCTCATTCCATTAAACCGATTGCAAATTTATTCGAATTATGGTCATACATTTACAGGTTTTAAATTATATTTAAAATGTCATGAATTATCCATAGTCGTCTGCATTTCAAGCTTAAACAAATATAATAGTTTAATATTATTTTTGTTAATAAAATTATTGAGGAAAAAATGTAAAAAGTTCACGTTGTGAATTTTCCATATTTTGACTGACGAAATTCTCAATGGTCATTGATAATAAAAATTTAAGTTCGATGTCACTTTTTATCTGCAACAGTTCATACCATTTTGGATTTCTTTTAAGTGTTAAAATCTGATTATAACATTTTTTAGCGTCTCGCATGTCAAAAAAAAATTCTGTTTTATTTTCTCTTGAGTTTTTGTTTTCTATGTTATATCTTGTATTTTGAAATGCGCTTATACGTTCAGGATTATCTTTATAAAATTTTTCCAAGTCATTTGTATATAAATATTTTCGAAGAAAAAGCATGTATTCTTCAGGACTTAGTAAAATATTACTGATTTCTTTTACAGGAGACAGTATATCATTAAACAAGCTGCCCTGATCAAAGTTTTTAATTACATTTACTTTTAAACCTTTTTTACAATAAGAACTGATCATTCTCATGGTTTGAAATCGTGTATTTTCTGAAGCCTGATGCATATCCATATCGAAAACCAGATACTCAATTCCTGAACTCATGATTTGCTCCAAATCGGCAGGGTCAGCAGTGGATATTGTATTGTAGCCATAAAATGAAAATATTGTTCTATATATTTTATTAAAATTTTCAGAAATAAAGGCAATACAAACTTTACGACCATTTGGTTTTAATTGTAAGTTTAGCAAGTTGTGATAATGCTGTAAGAATTCTGACCAGGATAGATAAAATGGGTGACCTAATTGCAACATGATATCAATTATTTGATGTGTTAAATTTGAGTTTGAAACAACGATGGAGTTTACATCAATGTGATAAAAAAGTTCATCCATACCTGGCATAAAAATAAAATATATTTCTTCATGTATTTTTTCATATTCGTCATTTAGAGATTTAACAAGGTTAATTTGCCTATCTTCAAGGCCAATGAAAATATATTTTTTTATTGAATGGTTTATCATTTATTTTATAAAATTTAACTTAGATAACGTCCCAAAACCCATTTATGGATTTTGAGACGCACATCCCTGTACCGGAAGTGCGCGCCCAAGTTTTGGGACGCGCTCTTAATCTTGTTTTTTAAATACATACAAATTTAATGTGACATAATGCAAAAAATGTATCTTATATATTGTCAAGAATAAACCAATTATTCGATTCAACATTTGATAAAAAATGCATTTATCTTAATGAGGAGTTAAGCGCGACTGGAATTCGCTGAAATATTGTGAAGAGTTTTGTATATATGCAGTTTCTTATAAAAACCAAATAAATAATCTAATCATTACATACCGCTCCTGTCATTTCGTGAAATTGTTAACTTTGCTTCAATATAGTCTTTATGGCTTACTTTTAAGTCCATGGATATACCCCGTATGACTTCTATTTCTTCAAACGATGTCTTTTGTGCCGCATTGGCGACCTGAAATAAAAGTTTAATAAAATTCGCTCTTTCAGGGTAGTCAGTTTCTTCAAAAAAACTTCGCGCAAGATAATCAAAATGAAGCAATTTATGTATATTTTTTTGTCCGTCTTCTATCCTTTTTTTAACGAGTTCTCCGATTATACAAGCCATCTCATGACCAATCGCCCAGTTCGATTCGATAATCGATATAATGGCGCTTTTCTCATCATCATCAAAGACGTTGTCAGCTATGGCAACTCTGCCAAGGAGGCCAGCCCCTGAGCTCCATTTTTTTAAATCTTTTTGAGATAAGCTGTTTTTATCATAGTCGGGAAATTTATTTTTAATATCAAAGAGGATTTTATTCTGCATGTATTCTTCAATCAGTTCTTCGTTTTGCAAAGATTCCCGAACAATGGCTTTGCTTCTTTTAAGTATACCTTTGCCAAGTCCAGAAAGTAGTCCGAATAAACCAGTATTTTTCTCATTTACCGCTTTTTCAATTTCATTATACAAAGCTTGCTCATTTGCAGCGATTTTATCGTCGGCCTTGATCAGCTCACGTATATTATCGAGAACAAATATTTTTTCTGCTGAGTTTGTAATGGCGTCGAGAACATTTTTTATAAGCTGCTCGAGATCTTTTTTATCAGTTTGATTTTCCATAAGAATTTCAAGTTTTGCCCAATCATCTAAACTTAATCCTTTCAAACAAAAAAGCATATGTTTCATCGAATTGATTTCTTCTTGATCAAGGTTACCGTCGATCCAGCCTATGGCAATCATCAGTTGTCCGAGTTTAAAAGGCAGGGTATTGGTTAATTCACTATTCATATGGAAAAATGATACAGGTAGACACAGGAGCAACTAAAAAGGATTATTTTGTTAATAAAATACATGCCAATCTTGGGCAAAAGACAGATTATTCTAATTGAAAGCACATCTACTGTTTTAAACTTGTATTATATTCTGCCTAATAGTAATTCTACTTGGAAAAATTCACACATCAGGCAATTTATTTCTGTATGGAATAGAGGATTCCAAAATTATTCATGGAAAAAATTAAATTTACAAATAAAGATAAGACTGAATTTTTTAAAACCTTAAAACAACGAGTAGATGATTACTTTAAAACAAATGGTATAAAAAAAACTGCCAATGGAAAAATGATCATTAAAACAATGATCATGCTGTTGATATTTTTTGTTCCTTATGCATTGATACTGTCAAAGATGTTTAACATCTGGCAAATGTATTTACTCGTAATAATTATGGGGTTTGGAGTCGCAGGAATAGGGTTATCCATAATGCATGATGCCAATCATGGAGCATACTCAAAACATCAATATGTTAATGAATTACTTGGTTTTACATTAAATCTTGTGGGAGCTGCCTCATCCACATGGAAGATTCAACATAATTTATTACATCACACATATACCAATATCTATCATTACGATGAGGATATTGATCCAAACATATCGATGCGGTTTACTGCTGAAGCTAAAAGAAAAAAATATCATTATTTTCAGTATATTTATGCCTTAGTCCTTTATGGATTTTTGACATTTGCATGGGTACTATATCAGGATTATGTTCAGTTAGCTGTTTATAAAAAGAAAGGATTGATTGGTAATGTAAAAAGTAAATACATTAATGAATTGATAATAATGACCATTACTAAAATTTTTTATTACATATATATTCTTGTAATTCCCGTTATAATTTTAAAAGATTCAGTTGAACCATGGCAATTTGCAGTAGCATTTTTTACAATGCACTTTGTAACGGGTGTCGTTTTGTCTGTTGTTTTTCAAACAGCCCATGTTGTAGAAGGAACGACATTTCCAAAACCTGACGCAAATAATAATATTGAGGATGAATGGGCCATACATCAAATGAAAACTACATCAAATTTTTCAAGAAGAAATCTCTTTTTGTCATGGTATATTGGAGGTTTAAATTATCAGATCGAGCATCATTTATTCCCTAAAATTTGTCATATTCATTACAGGCTTATTTCAAAAATTGTCAGAGAGACTGCTAAGGAATTTGAAATACCATATTTGGAACAACCAACTTTTGGGGGAGCTATTTACTCTCATCTTAAGTTATTAAAAAAACTTGGCCAAAATAATACTGTTTAAAATAAATATAATTTCAGGTTATATCGTAATGCACTTGATACTGGTTAAATTAATTTAAGAAATGTACCGAACATTTAATATCTTATATTTATTACTTTAACGATTTAATTTAGAAATATTTGTTTAGTTCGTTAAGAATTTAAAAATATCTCTGTTTCATCACTTCTGACATATCGGATAGATTAAATGGTCGGTACTGCTGAAACCTTTTTAACTTTGTCCCTTGATTTTATTCAAAATCAGAGTCCATAAGCGTTTTACGCTTATTTTTTTTTGTATTTTCAAGAGCATTGTCGCATAGTTCCCTTACTTTATTTGAAAGTAGTTCAGCAACGGTTCCTGCTGTGTTAAAACCTTTTGACTTTATATGCTTTTTTAGCTTTGATGTAACGATTAAAATTTCTTGTTCTTCACTCATAATTAACTCCGTATATTTTTTTTTACCTTACTTTATTTTGGATATAGTTTGGCGAACATACTTTTTGAAAATATCAGAGAATCGGGCTCACATACTATGTAATTTGGGGTTATTTGGGTTGTACCGTCCATGGTGCCCTTAAGTATAACTTCAAGATATTAAGCTACGCTTTTTATCATTTGAGTAAACTGACTGGAAACGTCATAATAAATAAAGACAGTAAAAAAAATAATCAATAAAATAATAACAGCTGATCTCGAAAAGGGGCGGTAAGGGGCAATTCTTACAACAATGGTACCTGCGATAAAATCATGCAAGGCGCGTCGTTTTGAATTTAATAAAGCGGTACCTACTTCAGAGGTCAATAAAAACACAGTAACGATCAAATCCAGTATAAACCAAAAGTTCGTTAATTCAGGGTAGGCTATAGCCAAAAATTTTTCTCTAGAATAATCAAAAAAAATAGCAGCGGTAGCAATGAGTCTGGGAAGAACCGCAACGATATTTAAAATTTCTCTTTTAAATGATTGTAAACAGGATATGTAAATTTCACTATCACAGACAACCACATTAAGGTTAAAGAAGAGTTTACCAAGTGTGCCTCCGAATTTTGCGGTCATTATAATAATATAGATATATATAATCAATATATTAAGAGTTAACTCAATTAAAAAAGAAATAGGATGCCTGTACCACAATAAGATAAACTGAATAATGACTGATAGGCTTATATAAATTATACCATCAAAAAGACCTGAAAAAATTCGAGCGCCAATAGTATGATAACGATTAAATATATATTTCATATGAATATTTAAAATAATTATTATTTTATATATAAAGCATAATTAATTTAATGCAGATCAATGGCAATCAGGGCAATGTCATCTTCTGCCTGAACTTTTCTAGACCATTGATTAACTTTCATAATCAGATTGTCACAAAATGAATCTGTAGAGTCATGAATAAAATTCATAATTTCGTTTTGGAATTGATTTAGCCCATATGCTTTTCCGTGGATATTTTCAGATTCTGGGATTCCATCAGTAAATAAAATTAATCGATCTCCCTTTTTATATTTAACGGATATTTCTTCGTAAGAATGGTTTTTTAATATTCCAAGCGGTATCCCTTTCGGAAAATATTCTGTGATAGTATTTTCTGCACGTTTAAAATGCAAAAGCGGCATGTGTCCTGCTCTTGAAACATAGAACATTTTTTTTGCAGGATCAATTCGTAAATTTATTGCTGTAGCAAATAATGTTTGTACATTTTGAGACAGGATTCTGTTGATTTCATTTTGATGTATACTGGCACTTTTTGAAGATTCAAGTGTTTCATGGAAAGCTACTTTAACCATGGCAGCTATCAGGCCAGCAGCGTATCCATGACCGGCAACGTCGACCATAATGATGCAAATGATATTGTCTTTTCTTATGGCAAAGTCGTAAAAATCACCGCTCATTTTATTGCTTGGCTGATATTTACCGGCTAAACTATAGGCAGGGGAAATTGGATACGACCGAGGAAACAGGGTTTTTTGAATTTCTTCTGCGAAAGCAATATCTCGTTCAATGGCGCCGAGTTTCTTTTTTTCTCCTTGTAGATATCTGATCTGACGAGCCAGGGCAAGTGAAAGCAGTACGGTTTCAAAAACATGCCCTATTTGAACAAGATAAATGGTAGCCGGAATATAAACTCCGCTGGTTGCAATGGTATAGAGAATTTCTGCAGTTAATGAAAAGAGCCATGCGTGCGTATAATCTCTTGCAAATAAATATTGTTTATATAATCTTAGTCCTGAAGTTAACGATAGAATTGTACTTAATAACAAAAAGATAAAATAAATATAATTAAAATAAGTTGCATCAATAAATTTTATAAAAAATGAAATCGAAAGCAAAACGTTAATGACATCGTATAATTTATTTACTACAGGTAATTTTACTTTTAAATTTAAAAAATATTTTACAAACAAATTTCCGAATATCAGAGATACTACTCCAAAGAAACCTAAATTCCAGAGATCCGAAGTAAAATCAGAAAATACATATTCATGGGTAATCCCCTGGGTTCCTAAAATTAAAATTCCCTTTGTCAGTGTATAAAAAATGTATATCAGGTAACTTTTATTTCTCAGGGAAAAAAAGATAAAAGAATTATATATAAACATCACAATGATGATTCCGGTATAACCAGCTATAAAAGCAGTATCCATTTCTTTTACTTTCGACAAACCTAATTCTGTGACAAGAGATGCTTTTAGATCAAATTCATTCATTGGGCTGAATACTCGAAAGTAAATAGTACCTTCTGACAAATTACTATTCGGATAAACCGGAGATCGAACAGGAATAATTATTTTTCGATCGGGAATTATTCTTTTATTTATATCAACTCCATGACCTGTCACTATCTTATAAAAACCGCCATGAATATCGGGAATAAAAACTTCAACATTTTCCATAATAGGATTATGAAATAGAAGATAATAATTATTTTTTGTTTTTTTTAAATCCAGAGAAATTTTGCCCCAGACTGCAGATGTTGTGAGCCAATAAGGGGTAGCGACACGGTTATTTAAAAAAAACTTGTCTTTAAAATCTTTTGAAGACACTTCTTGAATGGATAAATTTCTGGTATGATCTTCATAGAAATAAAGGTTTGGCGAAATATTCGTAACAGAGGTTTCAGGATAAACAATATAAGGTTTTGCATTTAAAAAAAATGTATTTAAAAATAAAACAAGTAAGATAAATTTTCTAAAAACTGAGTATTTCATTCAATTATTGACTGAGCGTGAGTTTTGTTTCTGTTGTCAATTCGCTTTATTATTGCTTACCGAATATATGATTTATAGTAAACGAGTTACAAATCATTTTTATAACATAAGTAATTGTATTTTAACATGTTAAATATTCAGGAAAAGTTTTGAAAGTTTACAAAAAAAATAAAATCATTGATCGGATAAAAGTATCACACTTTCGTTGTCGATAGTAAATAAAAGAGGATTTTATGTTGGTATTTAAAAAACTTAAAAAAGTACTTATATTTGTACTTGGGTTTAACGTTATAATTTTAGTTCTTTCCATTAATGTTATTTCTCATACCATTCATTTTATACGTCGTTTGTAAATTTATTTTTTGGGAAAGCGGCGGATTATGAGGAGTGTTATTTTTATCTACCATTACCAATTGGAATGAATGTTCTCCATGTAGCGCGCCATTAATTATTATAAAATTATTTTATAGAATTATTTTCCACTTCCAGTTCATATAAATATTTTTTAAACTCATCTGTGTTTCTAACGTCGGAAAAATCATTATCTTTATCAGTGATTAACTCATTATATAAAGATTTATCTTTTTTAAAAGCATCCTTTAACCACTTTATGGTCTGCTCAACATTTTTTTCCTTTGCATATGAAGCTGCAATGCTATACATCGCTACGGCTTTATTTTCAGATATTTCCAGGAATAGTTTATAATAATTTCGGGAGACTTCATACCTCTTCATTTGATAATTACAGAATGCCTGAAACCCTAAATAGTATTCATCATTATTTGTTGGATATTTTGCAGCGTTTAACCAGTACAATGCATTTCGACAATCTTTCGTTTCTAAATATCTTGAAGCAAGCGAATAGTAAATGGGAATATAATTAAATTGTTCGGTATTACCGCTATCTAAATAAACTGTTTTACCAGATACAACGTCTGTTTCAGGTTTGTCTAATAATATCATCAAGCCAGTTTCTGGAGTGCCGAGTACAGTTGCTTTTGATTTAAATAGTTTTTCAAAATCATCCAGGTATTTCTTTGTATTATTTTCATTTTTTTTAATTGAATTAACGATAAATAAATAGTAGTTTGCTGATAACGAATTTTTATCTTTATTTAAAGCCTTTTTACTCAGACGTTCAAGTTCGTCATATTTTTTTGTTTCAAGTAAAATGTTGGCAATGGAACTGTTAAGTTCTGTTTCAAAATTTGTACTCTCATTTTTGGATGTTATCGTAAATAAACTGTTTTCCATTATTAATAAACCAATAAAAAGAAAACTTCCATATTTTATAACAAATCTCATAGTTTACTCCCATTTAAAACAATCATCGCAAGTTTTAAACAAATCATTCGACATTACCAAAAACCGGTTTATTCAAACCTGACGAAAGCTTTTTAAAAATATATATTCCAAAACCTAAAAGAGTGAATCCAACCGCATCGAACCAGATGGGTTGAAATGTACTCGTTACAGGGTCAGTAGTGTATCCGGCAATGTTAAGGTTGGTATATTTCAGCAAGATTGGTAGTGAATTAAATAATGAATGCCCTATTAAACAGGGAAGTAACGACTTGAATTTTATAAACCAAAAAGAAAAAACTATACCCAGTAAAAAAGCGCTGGTAAATTGCCATGGATTTAGGTGCATTAAAGCAAATAGAAATGATGAAACCAATACGGATTTCCAAACATTGTACTGGTTTAAGAAACTTTGTAAGATCAATCCTCGAAATAATAGCTCTTCAGAAACGGGGGCAATGATAGATAACAAAAAAATAGATTCAAAAAGATTCTCTGATTTTAGTGTCAGACCCATAAAAATTTTCATTAAAAAATCAGGCATAGGTAAAAAAATTCGTAAAACATTATCCATTTCAGAAAGTATAACAGATAATCCCAGAAGAATTAAAACCATAGGAATTAAAAATTGTTTATCAAACGGTTGAATGGGATATATTTCAGCATATTTACATTTTGTTTTTGATTTTGCCCGTAACAAAAAAAATCCAATGGCAAAAAGATTGATAGAACCAATAATGACGGGATGATTTGAAATTTTAAGTTTTAAGGCAGCAGCAAGAATTCCCAAAAATATTCCCAGACCGATCATTATACCGGTAATTCCCAGAATTAAGAAAATGGATTGTTTTATATTTGGGTATTTAGAGTTCAACAGTATTTCCTTTTCAACGATTTTTAAGATGTATTAAAATTAAAAACAAATCCCGAACATGGGAACCAGGAGCAAAACAAGTACCCGAATCAACATTTTTTTGTATATTGTCATACGCAATAGTGAAATTTATGCAACGACATGCGAATAATCAATATAATTTTTTTTCCCTGATAATATG
>JAOUFY010000096.1 GCA_029857955.1 Spirochaetia bacterium | reverse complement strand
GGCAAATTGAAAGCGACAAGAACGATAAAAATGCTCAGAGAATCCTGGATGAGATTCAACAAACCCAAAAGAAAATTGATAAAACCAACAATGATAATTCGATTTTCCTTCGTATGATTTTCGAGCGTGTTGATCGCCCTCATCCTGAATAATACGTTTGCTGACTGCAGCAGAAACCCGTGCGCAGTGGGCAAAAACGTCGGGGTTGATGGAAAAACTCGGCCATTGAGTGTTTGCGGTAGTTCGATACATACGGCGCCAATGGCTCAGGGTACTCAATGACCGCAAATGTATCGAAATGCCGAGTTTTGGAATCAAGGGGCAGGCTTGCCCCTTTTTTTACTTGACTGTGAGCTTTTTTCCGTAAAAGTGAAAAAAATTGATTATTTTAGCTATAACATGGATATGACAATATATATACCATTTGCAATACTTGGCGCGTTTACCTTGGTGGTTCTGCTTATTCTTCACAGGATTGAAAAAAAAGAACGTGAAGAATCCCAAAATGAACTTCAAGAATATCTTCATCGCTGGCAAATTGAAAGCGACAAGAACGATAAAAATGCTCAGAGAATCCTGGATGAGATTCAACAAACCCAAAAGAAAATTGATAAAACCAACAATGATAATTCGATTTTCCTTCGTATGATTTTCGAGCGCGTTGATCGCCCTCATCCTGAATAATACATTTGCTGACTGTCGCCATTGCTAAAATATTCCAGTACCGTGTATTTTTGATTTATACCGCTTGCGCGAAACAAATTCAAGCGGAAAGTAGACGCTCCCAAACAGGGTTGGATATTATTTAATTAGCTGATAATTCGTTCTAACATTATTGCCTTCATCGGCATCATAATGCCACCACTCAAAAGACAATTGATAAAAACCGGCTGATTCCATTATTTTACGTAAAATTAATCTGTTGTTGATTTGTTTTTCTGTCAGCAGTTTCATCTCAAGCATTTTTAATTCATATTTAGGCTGTGCAAGATCTTCAAATGAGTCGAAATCTGTACCCATATCAACCATATTGTTATTTTCATCAACCAGTGTAAGATCGACGGCAAAACCAAAACTATGCAATGAGCCGCGGTCGGGATTTGCGACATATGATTCCTGCGGCGTTCCCGCGACAAAATCCCAAAGCTGCTGATGAGCTCGTGCCGGACGAAGACAATCGAATAAAAGAAATTTCCAAAATGGTTTAACTTTTTTTAAATTTTCAATGGCCTTTAAAAATTTCTGTGCAGCCACTTTATGTAAAAAAGCTCGATTAAAATCCTGATAAATATTTTTGCACATAAAATTATTTGTTGTGCCGTAACGTAAGTCTAAAGTAACGTATGGCAAATACCCAACTTCCACAAAATCAGGGTTTTTTAAAAGGTCATTTATCAAGGTATTCATTTATGTATTTTTATAAATTAATCAACGGCAAACTTTTCAAGAATTTCCATTTCAATGTGCTCAAGTACACTTATATGAGTTCCTGCCAAATATATCTGCGGGGCCATGCCGGCATTATACGCTTCAATCCACCTGGAAAGACACAGGCACCATCTTTCGCCTGATTTCAGTCCGCGAAAATTATATTCAGGAATCGGTGTACTAAGATCATTACCGACCCTTTTGCTAAAATCTAAAAATTCTTTTGTCAAAAGAACGCAAACAGTATGCACACCTCGATCTTCTGGACCTGTGTCGCAGCATCCGTTGCGGTAAAATCCTGTAACAGGGTCATCGCTGCAAATCTCCAGCTCATTACCAAGAACGTTTTTTGCCATATCAATCGACCCCTCTAATTCCTGTCGGTTTACCATCAAGACTCAGGGTATTTTTTGCCTGCCAGTAATCACGGATCCCTTTGCTCCCCTTTTCACGATACCAGACTTTAAGATCTTCTCGCTCAGCAACGTAGTTATAAAATGGAATACTCTCGCCGCAGGAGGTCTTTATAAGATCTACATTCATTTCAAAAATTTGCCGCGCTCCCTGGTCATCAGAAAACATGGAAATCAAATTTGTCCAGTTTGTATCATCTGAATAAACGGCGCTTGCATTACCGTATAAACGTAAAATAAGAGGTTTTTTATCAAACGAACAAAACATTACTGTCATACGTGAATCTTCCAGTAAATGTGCCGCCGTTTCATTTCCGCTGCCAGTATAATTTAGCCAGATAATTTTATTTTGATTGATAACACGAAATGAATCCATACCTTTCGGTGAAAGATTAATTCTTCCCGATAAAGGCGCTGTCGAAACAAAGAATATATTTTGATTTTTTATAAACTCAATCTGGTCATCAGTTAAGCTTTCCCATTTTCTTCCCATATATACATATTTGCAAGTTCCGGATTAAGCGTCAAACCAAGTTTCGTTGATGTCAGTAAAAAAGAGTCTTATTATATTTAAAGTATATGTCGACAAAAATGCTCGACATGGTACCGCGGGGTTTTATCGTATTTTATGCAGGAATATCGACATAAAGTTGAAATGAGCGTAAGAGATTACGAATGTGATCTTCAGGGAATTGTTAATAACGCAGTTTATCAAAACTATCTGGAACATGCCCGTCACGAATTATTAAGGAGCGAGGGAATTGATTTTGTAAAACTTCACGAATCAGGAGTTGATCCCGTTTTAATTAAAGCTGAAATTGAATATAAATTTTCTCTTCGCAGCACCGATAAGTTCTTAATTGGTACAAACATCCTGTTAGACGGTAACGTCCGCGCAATTTTTAAACAGGATATCTTGTTTCACTCAAATCATAAACCGGTTTTGTTTGCAGTTATGACGACCCTTTTTGTAAAAAAAGGTAGACCCATTCGACTCCCCGATGAGTTTACTCGAATATTTTCATGATAATACAAGAAAAATTGTTTATACTGTGAGTACATTCAATAACGTGTAAATACGATTAATAAAAATCACTCTTTAAAGCTGAAATTATTCAGGTATGTGAACCAACAATGCACCTAAACTTTAAGCCAAACCGTTATTGAATTTAAAACGTTCTATGAATAAAAAATTAATTAAAATTTTACAAAACATTATTATTTTACTAATCCTTGGTGCAGAATTGTCAAACAATGTTTATGCAGACTCAATTGATGAAAATGACATTTCTCAACTAAAATCGTACAATTTTCTTGTACGCAGTAAACGAAATACAGAGTTAAAGCAAATTCTAGGTTCAAAAGTTGAACCAACCTATGTTGAATCTTTTCTCCTGGCCCTGGTTTTGCAAAATCAAAAAGATCTTAAATCTGCGGCAATTAATTTTGCCGGCGCCGCTTTTAAATATAAAACGTTACCCCCCAATTTTTCTCCTGGGGTTCTGATTCCTTACATGGAATCAAGTATTCGCCGATCTGCTTTGTATCCGGAAAGTGTTTTTGAAATTTCAAAAATCTATCTTTCTCTTTATGGCGCAGAAACGGCTTCGAAAATGTTAGAACTTTTACCTGCAAACATTGATAGTGTATTAAAAAGAAAGGTTACAGAGTTTCGAGTTGAAATTATATCACGATTGAGTCCCCTGATGGCTGTTGAGATCTATCGCGGAATTCTTCGTGAATATCAGTCTCCGCTGTTGTATCTTCGCCTAGGCGGCTTGTATTATCTGACGGGAAATTATGAACTATCTCTTGAAAACTATCTACAGGTTTTTGACTACCCAGAAAATGACTGGACATATCTTAAAACTATAAAGCAAATTGAATATTTATTTAAAAAGGCTCCTGAATTAAAAGATAAACTTGATGACTTTAGAAAAGTACAAATGGCCGAAGGTTATCGTCTTGCCAAAAGAATACCTGAATCACAAGGACTCTGGCAAAAAATCAATGCTTCAAAACTTGAAAATAATCAACTTTTTTTATATCTTCAGAATTACTGTCGTCTGAACATTAGCATTCAGCAATATGATTTATGCAGTAATATTCTTAATAATAATATTTCCAGACTTGATTCATCATTAAAAGAAAAACTTTATTCTGATATCGGTAATCGTTTATTTTCAATGAAACAGTTTAATCTTGTCACAAAAATTGTACCTGAAACAGAATTTCGACAACCTTCTCTGACAAGACTTCGTGCGCTCGATAAAATAAAGTCAACTGATACCGGGCAGGAAATCCGCTTGCAGATTTTAAAAGAAACAAAGAACTACCTTGGACATTTTGACAATGACTCTCAATATGCTGAAGGTGTATTTTTTAGCGTGTGCTTTGAACATATCGAACTTTCTCAAGATGATGCTGCCATGAATTGCCTAAAAGAGTTAAGCGATTTAACCATAGGCGTTACTGTAGGTGGACGCTCAAGATATTTTATGGCTAGAATATACGAGAATAAAGGAGAATTAGATAAAGCGCGTGAAATGTATAAACAGGTTTACACAAACTCGCCTGAGCACTTTTATGCCTATACCGCTTTACGTAAAGTAACCCCTTCAGATAAAAATACATCCATTCCTCATAGTCCTTCAGGCGAAAGTTTTGATTCAGCGGGAATGTCTACGGCATACTTGAAATTAATACAGGAATGGATTGCAGATAACTTCAATAGTCAATCGTCTATGGATCAATATTTTATAGAAAAAAAGAAAAGACCTGGTTTTGGCGTAGACAAATTCTGGATTGATTTTGAAGAAAAATTAAATCATTCGCTAAAGTCGATGAATGAGGTTGAATTAAAAGGAGCTTTGTTTGCTGCAATGGGTTTTGATTATCTATCAGCGGACTATCTAAATTCAATTAATGATCCGGAACGAAAATACATGATATTGCTTTATTCTGGAAAGCTTATAGACGACGCATACTTAAAAGCAGGAAACATGCAAGCGCTTCTGACTTTATATAGAAAACAGGCCGATGTAATGACCTTATCTAATTTTGCGGCGGATTGTTTATACCCGACACCATTTAAAGAAATTGTTACCACTGCCAGCCATAAATATAATATTGAATCAGCCAGAGTATATGCCCTTATGAAGCAGGAGTCTGGTTTTCATCCAGGAGCAACCAGTCGATCAGGGGCGAAAGGTCTTATGCAGCTTATGCCATCTACAGCAAGATGGTTAAACAAAACACTTAAAATTAAAGATTTAAACCTTTATGACCCAACCCAGTCAATCGAACTGGGGGGATTTTTTTATTCCTGGTTAAATAAAGTATCTGATGGAAAATTTGAAAATATGGCAATTGCTTACAATGCCGGACCAACCATGCTGGCGATCTGGAAAAAGAAATTTTATCAAAATGATCAAGAGTTATTTCTTGAAAAAATACCTGTCGATGAAACCTATTATTACGTACAAAAAACACGTAATTATTATGATCGGTATAAAATATTATTTGATAATAATTTCCCTAACCCGCTTGTTTTAAACTGATATATTTGTTTTCATTTCTGTGCTGACGGCATTTTCTAATAATCATCAACTCAATATATTTTTTTAAATCGCCATTTAAATTATACGAATAAAAAACAGAAAACCAGTCTTTTTCAGGTCTGCATTCAAGAGTGATGCGCATCGGGATTCTGTCATTGATAATAAACAAATGGATTTCCCAAAAATACTTTGGCAGCTTTATCGGGAATCCTACCCATGAACTTAACCGGCTCTCCCATTTCATGATATCATTTCCAAATAAATCAAGCAAATAAATACCAACAGGTTTATATAGTCGAATCTTCATACTTAATTATTAATATTTTATTAGTTTTTTTTCACTTTGATAATGATTTTCATTGAATAAAAGTATTTTATTCCAAATCTTTGGTACTATATCTGCTTATTTTATACATGTTCAAACTTGAAGTGGCTCCGGATGAATTTGTTTTGCACAAGCAAAACAAATCAAAAAAACACGGTACGAATTTAACCAAACTTTGAGTTCAGTCATGAGTTCACAAAGTCAAAGTTTGTTCTGTATAACAATTGTACTTGTAAGATCATACTAAATTTGAAATGTGGGAAATATGTGGATAGCAATTGATGCAGCCAGCGGCGATCTTGGCTATGAACCAATAGTTAATGGCGTTGGATTAGCCGTTAAAGAATTTAATGCTAAAATTATTCTTGTCGGAAATAAAGAAATCCTGACAGAATTAGTCGCCCAACATCACTCTCTTGCAACTTCTGAAAATATTATCATTGAACACTCTGACGACATCGTCGGAATGACCGATCAACCGGCTCGAGCGGTTAAAGCAAAACCAAACTCTTCCGTCATGGTTTGTAATCGCCTGGTTAAAGAAAATAAAGCCATTGGCTATTTTTCACCCGGCAATACCGGAGCAAGTATGGCGGCTTCTCTTCTTATGCTTGGCAGATTACCCGGAATAAAAAGGCCAATTATCGTTGTTCCACTTCCTCGTCAAGGTAGCGGTGCAACAGTGCTATTAGATGCCGGCGCAAATGTTGACAGTAAGCCTGAATATCTGGTGCAATCTGCCATCATGGGTGAAATTTATTCTCGTCAGATTCTTGGAGTAATTCATCCTGCTGTCGGCATACTTTCAAATGGAGAAGAAGCAAACAAAGGAAATGAGCTTACTCAATCCGTTTTTTCAACTTTAAGTAAACTGCCATTAAATTTTGTTGGAAACGTTGAAGGCCGTGATCTTTTTGGAAACGGCAAGCAAGTCGATGTTGTTGTCTGTGACGGATTTATCGGTAATATTGTCGTTAAAACCATAGAAGGAACCGCAAAGGCAATTTTTAAAACATTAAAAAATAACATAGAAACCTCAAATCTTGCCAAAACAGGAGCGCTACTACTTAAACCAACTTTAAGCGCGGTA
>JAOUFY010000034.1 GCA_029857955.1 Spirochaetia bacterium | reverse complement strand
CCTGTGTTTCCGCCCTGATTATAAGTAATGGCCACCGATGGTTGAATTGTACTGGTTACGAAGGTGTTGTTTGTGGGTGCTGCCGCAGTGTTGCCAGCTAAATCGTTTATAGCAGAAAGCGTGACCGTAGCAGTCCCGTCTATGTAAGTTCCGCCAGTTGCTGTATTTACAGTATATGTATACGTATAAACGGCGCCTGAGCCGCTCATGGCAACATTTGAAATGGCCGCGCTACCCTGTTGTGAAATGCTGATATTGGGTGCACTGGCTACTGACTCCGAGTAGGTTGCCGTAATCGTAACAGGCCCGGCAACAAACGTTGGTCCGGTATTCCCGCTCTGGTTGTAGGTTATTGCAACCGTAGGAGCTGTATTATCCACTGAAAAAGTAGCGCTTGGCCCTGCTCCAATATCTGTGTTACCCGCTGCGTCAGATGAGGCAGACGCAAGGCTTATGCCAACCGTACCATCGCCAGTGCAAGAGGATAGTGTTACAGTAGGAGTGGAAGTAGCGCCATTAGTTACGCCGATAGAACATGTAGCTCCTCCGGTGGTATTCAATGTTACCGTTCCCGGCGTAAGGTTAAATGTGGTTCCTCCCGTGTAGGTGATGCCATAAGTAACGCTTCCGGTGCTATTGACGCGCGATAACGAGGGCGCGCCAATAGCAACTGTTGGTTTTGTTTTGTCAAAGATTACACTGCTTCCAGAAGTTTTTGCAATGACTTGATTGCCGGCATTTCCGGCAAGGTCGTTAAAATTTATTGTAAAAGAAACAACGCCTTCAGTGTCGCCCGAAACCATCATTCGGGATGCTGTCCAGTTGTTTCCAGACACATTTGTTACCGTGCTCGATGCGGTACCTGCGCCACCAATATCTACCAAAGGCGTTCCGATTGCTTCTGAAGATGTGAAACTTATGGTTACGGTATCGCCAACTGTTGCCCAGGCAGGGGCGGCATTATTTGAGGCAATGGTTACTGGGTTTAACGTTGGGGCTAGTTTGTCTTTTAAGGTAAGCGTCGGCGTAAATTGCGAATTTGCAGCCATGGAATTTGCCGCTAAATCGTAAACAGCATTACTGTTAGATATTTTAAAGGTTTCAACTCCGCTTGGCGTGCCTGTAATATTTAATGTAAAGGTTGCCGTGGTAGTGCCTGGCGTATGCGTCATGCTTGCGATCGAGATTGCCGTTGCATTGCCGCCATTGGCGGCAAAATTCGTAATTGCAAAATCTGAAGCCACAATAGCTCCACCAAGAATGTTGGTAAAGACTTCTTCGTTAAAGGTTACAGTGACGGTATTGTTGCTGGCGACCGTTCCATTTGTAATGGTCGAAGGAGAATTATCGATGTCAAGTGTGAAAGCAGAAGACTCTGCGCTGACAGCCGTTCCCGATGTGGCTTTGGCGGTTATAGAATGACTTCCATTTGTTAGCGCTGCACCTGTGTATTGTATTGACCAATAACCAGTTCCGTTTGTAGTTCCTGTTGTTGCAGGAATGGTACTAGAACCATCAATAAGAATTTCTACGCTATCGCCCGCAGTGGCAGTGCCAATAAAGTGCATTCCTGTATTCATGCTGGTAATGGAGTCATTAGAAATGCCTGTATCATCCAGAGGTTCTAATGATGGAGTGGAGGGTACTACCGCGGTTGTTGTTGTGGCTTTCGTTCCGCCGCCGCCGCCGCTGCTGCCACCACTACTACTACTACTAGTGTTTCCGCCGCAATTGGCTAAAAAAACAGCAGAAACCAATAGAAAAGCCAAAATCACGGTTTTATTTATTATTAAAGATTTTCTAAACATATTACCTTCATTAAGTATCACAAATTATTTACAGTGTACAATTATTTTTAATTTTTTAGACGAAAGAAAATATTTTATATAAACAATATCTGGAAAATTAAGTAATGAAAGGCACAATATATCTAATTATTAATTATACAAACGATTCTATTGGTTCACACGATAAAACCATAATGAGTTAAAGGTTAAACAAGATTGTTTTTAAGAATTAAATCTCTTAAGTCATTGAGTTTTTTTACAAGTGGAATTTCAGGTAAGTTTACTAAAACCAGTTTTCCATAGGCTTTTTGATGAATTCGACTATCGAGAATGGCGACAAATCCGGTATCGTTTTCGCTTCGAATGAGGCGACCAAAGGCCTGTCTGAGCATCATACACGATTTTGGCAGCGATATTTTCATAAACGGATTTTGATTTTTTTTCTCGAGAATTTTTGACCGTGCCTGCAAAACCGGATCGCTTGGCGGCGTAAACATCATCTTGGTTATTATAAGCGCCCTGAGTTGTCTGCCAGTGACATCTATTCCCTGCCAGTAGGAATTGGTTCCCAGCAATACCGAATCTGGCGTTGCTTTAAATTTTTTCAATGCTCCCTCTGCTCCAAGTTCTAGTTGGGAAAAAACTTCAAGATCAAGCTTTTCGCGAATAATTTTTCCTGCCTGATTTAGCTGATAATTTGAAGTAAATAATACCAGCGCGCCGCCGTTTGACATCCGAATTAATTCGATAACCTCATCCATAAGGTTACGCTCATAAAGTTCCTGGGCTCCGCCGGATGCGCCCCAGGCAGGAGCGGCAAGATGATCAGGTATATATAAAACGGCCTGTTTGGCATAATTAAACGGAGATCCGAAGTAATCCACCTTTGCCTCATTCATCAATATATCACCCAACGCTTCAGAGGTAAAATCTTTAAAGTAACCGCCTTTTAAAAGAGCTTCTTTATTTGCGGGACGTTTGTCAAAAGGCCAGTATCCGAGCGTGGCGCTTGTCCAAACCTGACCTTCTGTAAGATGTGGAGACAACTCGTCGCCAAGGTTAAGGTTGCAGGCAAAAAGATAAAACCGGTTATCAATTTTTTCTCCCCAGTACACCATTTTTTCTGTATTCATGATTTGATAGTACTGGCAAAACACCACAGCTTTTTTAAGAGCCTTTAAAATTGCATTTAATACGTTTAAAATGCTGGAATCTTCTTCGTCCTGAATGTATTCTGAAATGTCGTTACAAATTTTTTCAAGTAAAAAAAGACATTCTTTGATATCAATGTTTTGTTTTTCCAGAATTATTTTTCTGCTGTTTTCTTCAAAATTCATGGCAAGCTGAACTTCCCAGCTTGAAAAAAATACATGCCAGGATAATTCCAGGTTTTTCCAGTTTTCGCTCCATTCTTCATAAGCTTCCTGCGGCAGGGATTTTCTAAGTTTAGTTTCAAATCGTTTATTTAAATCTCGAATGGTTTCTGTTGAGAATTTATGTGTTAAAATCGATTGTCCGCTTTGTATTAGTCCGTGAGCTTCGTCAAAAACTACACCTGAATATGAGGGTAGCGTTCGTTTTTCATTAAATATATTGTATAAAAACAAATGATGGTTGGCGATGATGATTCGGCTATTGTTCCAGTCGGCCTTTGCTTTATAGTAATTACACGAACTAAAATACAAACACTTGTTGCCGGGGCAGCCGTCTGGGTCTCGGCCGATTTGTCTCCAGAAATCATCAGGAAAAGGTTTTTCCATGTCAAACATATGACCGTGAACTTTTCCAGCAATTACTTCGCTGGTCCATGTTTTATATCGCTCAAGTTCGCTTTCAGAAATTATATCTCTAAATTTACCTTCGTTAAATACTTCGTCGTTTCTTAGACGACAAAAGTAATTGCTGCTGCCGAGGGCAATTTCAAAAGAAAGTTTTGGCGCAAGTAGTTTTTCAAGTGAGGGAAGATCTTTTTTAAAGATTTGCATTTGAAGATTTTTTGTCTCAGTTGTTATGACAACCCGATCTCCTGAAAGATAAGAGTATGCAATTACGGCGATTAAATAAGCAAAAGATTTTCCAATACCTGTGCCCGCCTCAACAATATAGATAGACTGGTTCATGAGGTTTTTCAAAATATTTTTCGACATCTCGATCTGATCAGGACGAGATTGGTAGTCGGGATATTTCTGTGAAATTATATTGAAAGCGGATTCGATGATCTGATTAAGGTCGCTTTCCTGTACGGAATCTACATCATGATTTGAAATTTTAAACCAGGGAGGATAAATTGCATTTTGAAATTTTTCTGGGTTTTTAACAGGATTTTTAGATCCGGTTTTATCGCGATCTCTAATGATGTTATCTTCAAAATCCAGAGTATTCATTTTTTAAGCGCCTGATTTGCCAGATAATCCGCAATAGTGTTTTTTTCTCTAGGTATGTGGGTAAAATCAAATTCCCCGTGTTTTGTAAGTTCCTTTACCTGAGTCCATAACAATTGCAGTGTATCTTTTTTTACTTTGTATTGTCCGTTTACCTGCTTTACAACCAGTTCAGAGTCCATAAAAATTTTAGCTTTGGTGATATTTTTTTCAATGAGTTTTTTTAACGCAAATATAATAGAAAGGTATTCCGCTTCATTGTTTGTTTTGTGACCGATAAATTCGCTGATGAAAAAAACCGGATCATAGCCCTGCTTAAATTCGTTTAAATCGGGTATCGAATTTAAAAAACAAACCGCTCCGACAGAAGCTTTACCGGGATTACCCTTGGAAGCGCCGTCAGCAAAAATATAGTAATTCATAAGATACACCTGTAATAATGATCGCCGATGTATTTTAACTCAATCTCATTTTCGCATTTCTGCTGGTAATGCGGGCAACGGTTACGAAACACGCAGCCGTCAGGAATATCCTTAAGTTCAGGAACTGAGCCGGGAATAGGCTCAAGTCTTTTTCGTTTTTTACCGCTGATAAATTGTGACGGCAGTGAATTTAAAAGCCCCTGTGTATAAGGATGTTTTTTCTTTTTTAAAACATTTGTTGTATCCCCAAATTCCATGATTTCACCGGCGTACATAATTGCAGTTTTGTCGGCAATCAGACTGACGATGCCAATATCATGAGTAATCAGTAAAACAGACATTTTTTTTGTTTTACTGAGGTCTTTTATAAGTTCGAGAATTTGTAATTGAATCGTCACATCAAGCGCGGTGGTGGGTTCATCGGCAATTAAAAGCGAAGGTCCCATGGCAAGAGCCATGGCGATCATTGCTCTCTGGCGCATCCCTCCGGACAATTCAAACGGGTAACGGTCAATTCGACTTTGCGGTTCGGGAATACCGACCATGGCAAGTAAATGAATTGTTTTTTCCCGCGCGGCTTCTTTTGTAAAATTACCATGAGTCATTAAAACTTCAATGATCTGATCGCCGATACTAAATACCGGATTTAACGCCGTCATTGGTTCCTGAAAAATTAACGACGCCTCGGCGCCACGAAAAGTTAAAAGCCGCTCCGGCTCCATTGCAAGGACATTCTCGCCTTTAAATAAAATTTCTCCGGCAATTACACGTGCAGGCGGTTCATTTAAATGTAATGTACTGAGAGCGGTGAGTGATTTTCCGCAACCTGATTCGCCAACAAGAGCTGCAATCTCACCCGGTAAAATTTCGAGATCTACTCCCCGTACAGCCATCAATAAACCGGAGGCAGTATCAAAACCAACTTGTAGATTTTTAATCTCCAGCAATGGCGAATCCGACATAATTCATTATCAGGATATGTTTTATGACGTAAAGCAGGAAAAACACCCGCTTTGCAACTCATGGCGATATCTTGCGTATATCATTGAAAAACAAGGTTTCGATTGTTATTTTAATCGATTGATTGTTGTAAAAATATCTCTAACAAAATTCGAAACCTGTAAATTCATTAATTCTTTATATAACATACCTAATAAATAAAAAGTGATTGATACCGCATTGAATAACAAAAAATTGCTCAAATGTCTGACAATATGTCAAATGAAAAGCTGAGCAGATTTTTATTTGAACTTGAAGAACTCATAGCTTCCAGAAAAAACGGAGATCCTGAAAAATCCTACACAGCTAAATTACTGCAAGGTAATATCAATAGATTACTTCAAAAAGTCGGCGAAGAGTCAGTTGAATATATCATTGAGGCGAAAAGTAACGATAAAGAAAAAACAATCTCCGAAGCCGCCGATTTGCTTTTTCATTTTTTAGTTTCACTTCACGGTATAAATTTAAATTTAAACGACATTCTTGCTGAGTTATACTCAAGGCATAATAAAAAGGTATAATAGAATATCTTATGAGCAAACCAAAAAAATCAATGGCATCTTCAATTGTAGAAAAACTTTCAGGCAAAGATAAAAATAAAATAGTTAAAAATCGCGTAGTTATCGTTGGAGCCGGTCAGGTTGGTCTTCATATCATGGAACGCTTGTCACAGGAAAATTATAACGTTATTTTAATCGACGAAAGCGAAGAAATTCTCGCAAAATCCAGAGCTTTAGGCGATGTTGCTACCATTTTAGGTAATGGATGCAATCCTGATATATATGCAGAAATTGCCTTAAATAAAAAAGATGTTTTTTTAGCAGTTACAAACTCAGATGAAACCAACCTGGTAGCCTGTAATATAGCACAGACATACGGTTGTACCACTAAAATTGCCAGAGTACGACAGTCCTTTTATCGTTCAGAAGAAAAATCACATTTAAATCCGGAATTCTGGAAAAAAATGGGAGTCGAGGTTCTGTTTAACCAGGACTTATTAACAATCAATGAAATCCAGCATTTAATTGATAACCCGGGAACCATAGATACCGTTTTTTTAAACAAAGACAAGGTTCAAATTGCAGCTTATAAAGTAAAACCCAATTCTCTTTTAATTGGCCGTAGACTCATTGGTTTAAGAGATGTACCTCTATTTGAAAATCTACTTGTTGTTGCGGTAAATACATTTTTATCCTCTAATGAAAAACCTGATTTTTTAGGGACAATTAAAAATAAATTAAATATAACTCGAGAAAGTGTAAAAACAAATACCATTATACCGCGGGGCGATTACAAAATTACAGAGGGCGACTTACTTTATGTCGCGGGAGCACGAAATGACTTTTCTGGTATCAGTCATTTATTCGGCCCCAAGCTAATTAAAGACTTCTCAAAAGTATTCATTCTTGGCGGTTCCATATTATCCCGTCAACTGGCAACTCATCTGACGAAAGCGTATCCAAAAAAGAAAATATTTTTACTTGAACTGAGCAAAAAAGACGCATTTTATCTAGCCGAATCTCTGGACCCCAGAATTAATGTATTATTAACCGGTCCTCATGATATGAATAGTTTAATCAACGAAGGACTTGATAAATACAGTATTTTTATCGGGGCAAGTAAAGATGAAGATGATAATGTATTATCATGTCTTCTGGCAAAAGAAAAGTCAAATGCAAGAACCATTGCCGTTGTCCAAAGCAATACATACGGCCAACTGGTTAAATATCTGGATATTGATGCAACTGTCAGCCCAAAGTCGTTGATTGTTGAAGATGTGTTAAGAGCATTGAGGCATAATGTATATGATGTACTATCTGCAAAAGAACATGATGCTGAAATTCTCGAGTTTGAAGTTTCTTCTAAATGTGTTTTGGTAAACCAAAGACTTCGAGAATTCAAGTTTCCAGAAAATGCAATCATCGCATTTATCTTTAGAGGCGATGAAATCATCATACCGCGCGGCGAGGTGACCGTTAACGTTGGCGATCATCTGGTTATTTTTTCATTGAAATCCTCGCTGGAAGAAGTTTTAAGTATTTTTCAGAGTAAATAAATGCACTATCGAGTAATATCTTCCATTCTTGGTATTTTTCTTTTAATCCTTTCATTCTTTTTACTGATTTTTTATTTCGTTGCACTTTTTATTTATCCGGAAGAAGCGCAGGCTTATTCATTTTTATTAAGTTTTATTATCACCCTTACTGTCGGACTCGTTTTGTTTCTTTCAGTCGGAAAATTTTCAGAAGATGATGTTACCTTTCGTGAAGGCTTTGTTGTTGTTGGCATCGGATGGATCGTAATAACCTTGTTTGGGGCATTACCTTTTTATATATCCAATGATATTCCCAGCTTTACAGACGCCTACTTTGAAAGCATGAGCGGATTTACAACGACCGGGGCTTCAATATTAACCAATATTGAGGCTCTTGGTAAAACTGTACTTTTATGGCGCTCATTTACTCACTGGCTTGGAGGAATGGGTTTTATTGTTTTATCACTGGCTATTTTACCGGCCCTTGGCGTTGGCGGAATGCAGTTGTACATTGCCGAAGTTCCCGGACCAAATCCAGAAAAACTTGTTCCTCGCGTAGGGCAAACAGCGCGAATCTTGTATATGGTATATATTGTATTGACCGTTGCCCAGGTAGCAGCGCTGTATCTGGCTGGTATGAATATGTTTGAGTCTTTGTGCCATACGTTTGGATCGATGGGTACAGGAGGGTTTTCTCCCCTTAATAACTCTGTTGGGCAATATAAAGCAAATGGAATTTCAGCGGCATTTTCTTTTGAACTTATAATCATTATTTTTATGTTCATTGCTGGCTCAAATTTTGCTCTTCATTATAGAGCTTTTAAGGGAAACTGGCGGGTATACTTTCAGGATCCGGAGTTTAAATTTTATGTATTTATAATCGTGTTTTCATTTTTATCTATCGCCCTTGATTTATTTAAAAATTCCGTCTACAATACATGGCAAGAATGTCTTCGACACAGCAGTTTTACAGTGGTGTCTATCATTACAACAACGGGCTATTCAACAGAAGATTTCGATGTATGGCCAGTTGCGTCTAAATTTTTTCTTGTTTTTCTCATGTTCATTGGAGCCACTGCAGGTTCAACAGGAGGTGGAATAAAGGTTCTTCGTATTATGACTCTCATTAGACAGGCATTGGTTGAATTAAAACATGTAATTCATCCTAAAAGGGTATATGTAATTAGATTCGGACAAATGTACATATCCAGAGAAGTTCTAGCTTCAATGAATATGTTTGTACTTTTATATATTATTTTCTATGTTGCTGCTGTGCTGATACTTTCTGCTACAGGATTTGATATGGCAACGATTGCTACAATGGTGGTTGCGTGTTTTTCAAATGT
The DNA here is from genome assembly GCA_029857955.1 of Spirochaetia bacterium. GTDB lineage: Bacteria > Spirochaetota > Leptospiria > Turneriellales > JAOUFE01 > JAOUFE01. The sequence continues at coordinate 19,031 of JAOUFY010000034.1, read as the reverse complement.
TGGGCCAGGATTTTCCATGGTAGGTCCGGCTCATAATTACGGTTTTCTGCCGGATTATGCAAAATGGATATTAAGTTACATGATGGTTTTAGGCCGACTTGAAATTTTACCTATAATCGTATTAAGTTTGCCGGGTACATGGACGAAATAATACATGAGGAAAATAATAACCATACAATATGTCTGAGTTCAGTCATTTTATGTTATACTCTAAGGAAAATATATGATGCCGATAAAGTTTGTTCACGTAATGAAAAGAATTGAAACGCTTGAACGTGATATTTCTGAAATTCACTCTCTACAACAGGAAGTAAAGGTTGGTAGAGAATACACTGTTCCGCTTAAAATTTCACTTGAACAGCAGGTAAATAACTTATTAAATGAAAAAGTAAAGCTTATGGAAGTCCGCATAGAAAATGCGCCAGAATACTTTAACCATGAAACAAAAGTCTCAAAAACAAAAAACCTTTCTGACTCCAAAGCTGCAGTGTCATTTGACGCAATGGAAAGAGAGTATTATGAAAACCTTCGATATAAGCGAAACAATTATAACTTTGAAAGCCCGGTAAATATGGAGAAAGTTGAAAAACTTCGAGCTGAAAACCCTATAATGGAAAAAAACGAAAAGCTTGAAACGAAAGGGTTGCCCTCTTTAGCAGAAAAGAGCCTGCCGAAATCTGGCAATATTTTAAATGAAGAAGAAAAATCATTCATTAAACGACGTGAAGATTTACTTAAAAACCTTCCTCCTCTTGAATATTAACTTTAATTCATCACCGAGAGAAAGACTTTATTGTAAAAATAAGCTCCTGCTTATCATTTGAATCCTTCCCATTCTGTTAAATATATTTCTCTATTTTTTTAATACACTTGACTATTGAGAAGTTACGAAATAATTAACAACAATCTGGCAATTGATATTGACAGATTGTTGAAGCCTTCATTTATGCATTTGTCGATTAGACAACCGTATTTAAAAAGGAATCTGAAAATGTTTAATGTTAAACTTAAATCAATATCAATTAGTGTAGCTCTTGTTCTTGCAACTTTAATATCTGGCAATTGTAACAATAAAGTTTTAGCCAAATATGAAGGTGGAGAAATCAGAAAAAAAGAGATTGTCGAATTAGCTAAAATGTATAACGTCGAGAGTCGTCTCGAAAACCCTGAATTTATCAGTCACATTGTACAAGATTATGCCGTAATTAAAATTTTAAGCGAAAAAGCAAGTGTAGAACAGCTTGATAAAAGTAAAGAGGCATTATATTTAAATACATTATTTAACGGAAATATTCTTCGAAACGTACTTTATCAGATTAAACAGGATGAATTTAAAGAAGAAAAAGAACCAGTATTCCATGCTCGACATATTTTAATAAAAGTTACAAACAGCGCGTCAAACCCGAAAGATAAAACAATAAAAACCTCGGACGGAAGTAAAGAATATGAAACAATTATTGGTATTCGAAATGATATATTAAATAAAAAAATAACATTTGAAGAAGCTGCTTCTAAATACAGCGAAGACGAAGGTTCAAAAGTAAAACAAGGTGATCTAGGTTACTTTACAAAAGGAATCATGGTCGGCGATTTTGAAACAGCGCTGCTGCGTATGAGCGGCGATTTAAAAGGCACTCCAATGCGTGTTGCAGTCAATAAACTAAAAATGTTATCAAAACCCGAAGGCGCCGATGTAAATGCAGCTCCTCCTGAAAAAGATTCCATCGTAATGGTGCTGGAAAATAATGTTCCTCCAGGCTGGAGCAAGATTCAGACAGACTCATTTACAGTTTATGTTCCCTCAAATGAACTTAAAAGTATAGAAGATGAGAGTAAGTTATCTGCGCCTGTTCGCTCTGTTTATGGCTGGCATTTAATTCAACTGGTTGACAAGAAAAATGTTGATGAAAACGGATATGCAAAATTAATTAAAAAAAATGAATTAAAAGGCGAGAAAGATGCCGACAGCATCGCAGCATCTCGCGCAAAAATGTACTGGTCTCGTTTAAAAGGAACAAAATTATCCGAATGGCAAAAACAACTCTATACTGATTATGGTTTAAATTTTACTGAATACCCTGCACTGGATAACAAGTGGCAAAGTTCTGAAAATCTTCTTGGCAGCGAAAAATTAAAAATTACCGGAAATGAGCTAAAAGATTTTATCAATTGGATAGCACAGGATCAGGGAGTAGAAGTTAATTCAATATTATCAGATAAAGAGTCTATGCAGAGATATTTTAAAATTTATGCGGATTTACAATTGTATATACTTGAAGGCGAAAAATTAAAAGTCAAAGAAAGTAAACTGTTTAAAGAGAAAAGTAAATTTGAAAGGCAGCAATTTCTTGCAGAACTATACAAAAAGAAACATTGGTATCCCGAGGTAAGCTATACTGAGAAGGATTTGCAAAATGAATATAATACCATGAAGCAAAACAAACCTGCTCACATAAAAACAATGCCTCCTTTTTCACAGATTAAATCCGAAATTATCCGTCAGGTAAAAGGTCGTCAGATCAATATGCTTGGCCAGCAAAAAACTCAAGAACTTCTTGCATCTTTAAAATTTAATTTTACAGATAAAGCAATTAAATCACCTGAGACGGTAAAATAAATATGGAAACAACGGAAATCACAGAGGATATTATTTTTAGAGGCGAGATCAACTATGACGGACGTCTCGACGTAAGTGGTAAGCTTGAAGGAAAAATCATCAGCGAGGGAGCTCTTGTTGTCAACAACCCTGGTTTCTTTAAAGGCGATATTCGTGTAAGACAGGTAACTCTGAAAGGTGAAGTAAGCGCCAATGTTAAATGTGAGTTAATTACAATTATGAATAGCGGTAAAATATTTGGCGATATAGAATGTAAACAAATCCAGATCGACAGAGGCGGTATTCATAATGGAGTAACAATAATGAATTAATAATGAGTTCAGATATTTTTAATCCCTTTGATTATTTAAAACACATAGTTGACTCCCCGACTCAACATCAAACGTATATTTATGAACTGTGGAATAAACTTCATTTTAGTGATAAGACAAAACAAGCATTTTCCTCAAAAGAAATTTTAAATAAAAACTTAAAATATATTTTCCCTTACTATAATTTACTCACTCCTCCATTTGATTTGCCTGATATCAATAAAGCAATAAAAATTGTACATGAGTTATTCCACAATAAAAGCGAAAAAAAATTGATCATTTTTGCCGATCGTGATGCTGATGGAATTTGTTCAGCATCTATATTATATCTTTTTTTTAGAGATCAAATGGGAATACCCGACATTAACATCAGTGTAATGCTCCCCGGTATTGAAGATAAGTATGGAGTCACTCTTGAAATTTCAGAGAAAATAATTGAAAAACAACCAGATATTTTAATCACTCTGGACAATGGTTCCTCAAACAAAGTTTCATTTGATGTTATCAGATCAAAATTACCTGACATTAAAACCATAATCATTGATCACCATTCTTTGCCTAAGACAAAAGAAGATTATCCAAATGTCGACGCCTTTATAAATCCGATCATTTTAAACGAGAAAGACTCAAGACGCCAAATGTGTACTTCAGGACTTGCGTTTATGTTTATATATGCATTGACCTACTCATTTACAGAAGAGTATAACAAGATAACGTTATTAAATTTAAATTCTAAAAATGAAGTTCAAAATTCAGGCGTCTATGTTAAAAATGGTATTCTAATTGATCCGGAAACTCCAGACAAAATATTTTATGAAAACAACTCTCCCGATGCAAACAACGATTTTAATAAATTATGGAATACGGAATGTATTAATAATTTCCGCCTTTCTAAAATAAATAATTTGTTATTAACATACCCAAATACATTAGAACTACATGAAAAACTTGGTATATTTCAAAGTATAAAAATGAAAAATGTATTTCAAAAAGTCAGAAGTTTCTTGCCATTTGCCGCCATTGGTACAATTGCAGATTCTATGCAGTTGCTGGATGACAATAGAATTCTGGTTTATGAGGGCCTTCTTTTAATTAATGAAGATAAGTCGAATCTCAGCATTGGTCTTAAAGAAATAATTAAAGCGCTTGAATTATTTAATGTAAATATAAACGAATTGGATCTTGCCTTTAGCGTCTGTCCTGCCGTAAACGCAGCCGGTAGAATGGGTCAGGCCAATATAGCATTAAGCGCGCTAACAAGCAAAGATCCAATTGAATGCGCAAAAAACGCATTTCTGCTTAAAGAACAAAATGAAAAAAGAAAATTAATGTCTAGCGATTCGTTAAAACTACTTGAAGAAGCCATCAATAGTCCTAATGACTCTGTAATTGTATGTTATCATGAACAAATTCACAGAGGAATTTCAGGAATCATCGCAAGCAAACTTGCAGAAAAGTATAAAAAACCAGCTCTTGTTCTTGTTAACGACGGTGAGTACTTACGTGGTTCAATTCGTTCATATAAGAGTGAAAACGTTCTCGCCATCATTCATAAGCTTGCTCCATGGTTTGTACAATTTGGAGGCCACATACAGGCCGCAGGTTTTTCGCTTGAGTATGAAAAAAGAATAGATTTTATTTCGACATTTATTGATACCGCTAAAGATTTCCTGAATACAAAAGATGCCGCAATTCCCGAAACTGTTGAATCGCCGGTAATTTACCTGAAAGATGTCGAACTTACACCGTCACTATGGAAAGAACTCTTGTTTTTTGCTCCATATGGCATCGGCAACCCTCGCCCAAAACTTTCCATTTCACCAACAGCAGAAATAACATATAAACTAATGGGTAAAGAAAAAAATCATGCCAGAGTAAATTTTACTGCAATTAAAAACGCATCTATTGAAGCCGTATGGTTTAATTTTGACGGCGACCTATACAACCTGTCTGATTATAAAAATCTTAAAATCATCACAGAACCTCAGATCAATTATTTTCGCGGAGTTGAAAAATATCAATTAAGAATTATAGAAGTAGTTAATTGATTAAAAAAGTTTAACAGCATTTTACCGGTTATAGTGTTCATTTGTACTTTATTTTAGTAAATTATGCATGAAGTGTATTTATAAAAAATAAGTTTATATTTAAAATAGTCATTAACACATCTATACATTATTTATTAAATAAGCAAAGTAAAATTTAAAACGTTGACAAATTATGCAAATGAATAAGTTTTCCAAAATATGAAAGATCCCATGTTAGTTTCTGTTGATCAATTGCTACCAGATGAATTGAATATCATTCCTATTCGATATAGACCTGTTTTCCCTGGAATGGTTACGCCATTGGTTATTTCAGGAAACGATCTATCCCGACAGGTTGAGGAGTTTCTTAAAAAAACATCCTATCTTGGTTTATTGTTACAAAAAAATGATGATATAAATGAAATATCTATAAAAAATCTTTATAAGATTGGTACCGTATGTAAGGTTATTAAAAAAATAAATTTACCCGAAGGCGGATTGCATCTTTTAGTAAACTCACTGACTCGTTTTCATATTATTGAGTATACCTCGACTCAAAGCCCCTTAATGGCCAAAGTAATATATCATCATGACCAATACAATTTAAAAGACAAGGAACTTCAGGCGTTAACACGGGCAGTTTTAAACCGAGCAAAAGAAATTGCAACACAAAACCCTCTTTTTACTGAAGAAATGAAAATTACACTGGTGAATGTCGAGGAACCCGGTAAAATCGGCGATTTTGTTTGCAGCCTCCTGAATCTTGAAAAAAATGAATTCCAGAAAATTATTGAAACTTATGATATCAAAAAACGTCTTGAAACAGCTCTTTTATATTTAAGCCGTGAAATGGAACTCCTGAATATTCAAAAGAAAATTCAAGGCGAAGTTGAAGAAAAGATTGATCACCAACAAAAAGATTATTACTTGAGAGAACAGCTCAAGGCAATTAGAGACGAACTTGGTCAGGGTTCTTCATTAGATAAAGATGCGGAGTATTATTTAAAAAAAATTGAAGCAACGCCCCTTCCCGAAGAAGCCAAAGATCGTGCTATGGAAGAAGTTGGAAGATTTGATTATGTAGATCCGCATTCAAGCGAATATGGCGTGATTCGTAATTATCTTGATACAATTTTAGAATTACCATGGCTTGTACCTGTATATAAAGATATTAACATTGAGAAAGCCCGTAAAATTCTCGATCATGATCACTTTGGCCTGGAAGATGTAAAAGAAAGAATAATCGAACATATTGCAGTTAGAAAATATAAAAAAGATGTTAAAGGAACGATCATTTGTTTTGTAGGCCCTCCCGGGGTTGGTAAAACATCTCTGGGTAAATCCATTGCGCGAGCCATGGGTAAAAAGTTTTTTAGATTTTCACTTGGCGGCATGAAAGACGAAGCTGAAATCAAAGGGCACCGAAGAACCTACGTAGGTGCGATGCCGGGTAAGGTCGTGCAGGCTCTCAAGGTCGTCAAATCAAAAGACCCCGTTTTAATGCTTGATGAAATCGACAAACTGGGAATTTCCTTTCAGGGAGATCCTGCCAGCGCATTGCTTGAAGTATTGGATCCGGAACAAAACAAGGACTTCAGAGACCATTTTCTAGATTTACCCTTCGATTTATCTTTTATAACTTTTATAACAACGGCGAATGCCGTCGATACAATACCGGCGCCATTACTCGACAGGATGGAGATTATTCGTCTGGCAGGTTATATTCTGGAAGAAAAAATTAAAATAGTACAAAAATATGTGATCCCTAGAGTTCTTGATAAAGTCGGGCTTAAAAAATCAGATGCCCCTAAAATATCAAATGGTGTTTTAAAGTTTATTATTGAATCATATTCGCGCGAAGCCGGCGTTCGTTCAATTGAAAAAATCATGGAAAAACTTTTTCGAAAAGCAGTGTCTGCCAAAGTTGAAAAAAAGTCATTTCCAGATGATATAAAAATTGATGATACAGAAAAAATTCTTGGACCTCCCGTTTTTTCAATTACTGAAGAGGCAAAGTTAAAATACCCGGGCTGTGCTCTTGGTCTGGCATGGACTTCAATGGGCGGAACAACCCTGGTCATTGAATCACGCGCAATTGCCGGCAAGGGAAGTTTTAAACTTACCGGACAACTTGGTAAAGTAATGACAGAAAGCGCGGATATTGCGCTGACCTATGTCAAGACTGTATTAAAAGATGACCGTTACTGGAACAAACATGATATCCACATTCATGTTCCAGACGGGGCAACCCCTAAAGATGGACCATCTGCCGGTATAACGATAACAACCGCTCTGCTTTCTCTGTACATGAATAAAATACCCAAGCAAGGTTTTGCAATGACGGGTGAAATTCGATTAACGGGAGAAGTTTTACCAATTGGCGGGTTAAAAGAAAAGGTAATCGCGGCCCGCAGAATAGGCATTCGTAAAATTATTTTTCCCCATGAAAATGAAAAAGACTGGAAAGACCTGCCCGATTATTTAAAAAAGGGAATGAAGGTATATCCTGTTTTACATTACGATGAAGTCCAAAAACTATTATTTTAATACATTGTTGGGGAAAAGCCTTTCCCCTGCCTTCAAAAGGGGCTGTCTAAAAAGTCTCATGCGATCTTTGCGTCTTCGCGGTTTAAATTTTGACTTATTAGACAACCCCTTTTTTCGTCACCCCATTCAAATATTCATTATTTAAAAGTACCCTGTCGCATTGCGTCAAAGTCAAATTGAAAATTGTTGACCGGATATATATTAACAATATAGTTACCTGAATATGATAAGTAGAAAATCAATTAAAGTTGCAATGTTTGTAATTTTCATGGCGAACTTTCAGCTAATTTCCGGAAATGAATTTAATCTTGGAAAAATCATTGCTTATCCAAATCCATTTTCGCCTGAAACTGAAGTACTTACGATAAAACCAGAAAACAGTTCTACGTTTAACGGTTCTGTTCAATTTACAGTTTACAATTACAATCAAAGAGAAGTTTTTTCTGGCCAGGCTGCAAATTCAAGTATAATCTGGAATGGTCATACGGCAGATGGAAAACGCATTCTACCCGGCTTGTACTTTATTAAAATTGTACAAACAAGAAGTGATTTAGCAACAGGCTCTAAAATAATAAAGTTAATTGTACAATAAAAAAAACCTATGAATACTAAAATTAATAACAAACTCATATTATCTGTAATCTTACTCGTATTTTCAATAAAATCGTTGAGTGCATTCGAGTTAATTAAATCAACGATAGGAGCAGAGGCAACCGCCCTAGGCGGTGCGATGGCCGCAACAGTAAATGATCCTTCGGCCATTTACTGGAATCCCGCGGGACTAGCCAATATAAACGGGAAAAATAAGCAAAAAAGCAAAACAAACTTATCTTCAGAAGCTGATCAAAAATTTTCAAGCGACAGCTTTGATAAACTTTTTGAGGACAGCGAAAAACGTTTAGATAAAACTGATGAAATTGCGCCGCAAAATTCTTCATCTCCATTTGAGATACAATTGTTCACTACATATGGCTATATGACGTTTGATCGACATATTTTTATGGCATCAACAGCCATGACATTATTTAAAGGTACTTTTGGCTTAGGTTTATTAGGTACCTATGTACCTTTTATTGATGGATATAATACACTCGGCGTATCGACCGGTACGATTTCATACGGTTCATATGCAGGATATCTCGGTTATGGATGGGAATCTGGAATGGTAAAAATGGGCGTTTCACTTTCAGCTTATCAAGAAGCTCTTTACACTAAAAATTATTTTGGCGGCGCATTAAATATGGGAATGCAAATTACGCCTATTCCTATATTACATATTGGAGTTGCAATGCAAAACCTGCCGGGTGGAATGCAATATTCGCCTTCAAACCCTTCTCTGATAAGAAGAGTAGATACAGTGATGAAAATGACTCTTGGTATTTCAACGCCGCCGCCTGATGCAAGTCTAATGCTGTTGCTCGGAGTTGATGCCAATCTTGATCAAATTGCTCAACAAGAAGTATACGGAAACATTGGACTACAGGTAAAATTTGCTAAATATTTTGCTCTTATGGCCGGATATAAATACAATAGTTTTGCACTGGGATTTGGTTTTAATTTGCCATTTATTAAAATTAGTTATGCCATAAATCAAGATCCATTACATACGGGTTTTCAACATTTTGTTGATTTAAATTTAGCGTTTTAATTTTTTGAGCTTGCCGAAACCTTCAGTCTGGGCTGTCCTAAATTTAACTCCTGATTCATTTTATACGGGATCACGCGTAAAATCTGACGAATTTGTCGAGAAATGTATAAAATGCCTTAACGAGGGCGCAGATGTACTTGACATTGGAGCAGAAAGTACTCGTCCTTTCTCAAATAGCATATCAGCCGAAGAAGAATGGACTCGATTAAATCAACCCCTATGCGATCTTAAATTATCTATCGGTGAATCTGAGTTTTTTAAAAGAATTTCGATCGATACTTATAAACATGAAACAGCCAATAAAGTATTGGAAATGGGGGTCGGATGCATCAATGATATTCGCGGCGGAGAAAATGTTCAACTACTAAAAACCGTGTCTGAATATAATGCACGTATTGTTCTCATGCACTCTAAAGGCAGTCCAAAAGAAATGCAGATTGAACCAAAATATAACGATGTAGTACATGAAGTTCTTGATTTTTTAAAATCAAGAACTGATCTGGCATTACAACAGGGAATATTAAAAACCAACATTATTTGGGATTGCGGTATTGGTTTTGGTAAAACTCTCGATCATAATTTACAACTCATCAACAATGTAGAAACTTTTAATAAAGACGGATTTGCCTTAATGTATGCAATTTCTCGAAAATCATTTATTGATAAACTTCTTGATATACCTCAGGTAGAATTACGAAGAGATCCAACCATGATCATTCATACTATATTGGCAATGCACCAGGTTGACATACTACGGGTACATGATGTTGCTGAAACAGTTATGATTCGAAATATTTTAAAACATATTAGATAGAAAACCAACAAAACTGTCGCTTTCGTTTTAGCTTAAAAATCCATTGGCCATAGATAAGCATTTATTACTTGATGCTGTGTTTCTTGTATTTTCATTGAGCGATGATTGACAGGTATTCAACAAAAGAAATGCAAAATTTATGGTCTCTCGATCATAAGTTTGAGGTATGGAAAAAACTTGAAATTTATGCATGCGAGTATTGGAACAATGACGGACTTATACCCGATGACGCCATGAAACAAATACGTGAAAATGCAAATTTTAAAACTGAACGTGTTCTTGAGATTGAAAATGAAGTCCATCATGATGTTATTGCTTTTTTAACAAATCTGTCAGAATATATAGGCGATGCTTCCCGTTTTGTTCATTATGGAATGACCTCTTCTGATGTTGTTGATACTTCTCTTTCGGTAATTTTACAGGATGCAGGGAAGCTAATTTGTGAAAAATATATTATTTATTTAAAAAGCCTTTATCATCAAGCGCAAAAATATAAAGACCTTGTGGTTGTTGGCCGTACACACGGCGTTCACGCAGAACCAACAACCCTTGGTTTTAAACTGCTTGGTTATTATGAAGAAGCTCTTAGAAATTATAACAGACTTGTTGATGCTCTTGAAGAAATGCGATTTGGAAAAATTTCAGGAGCAGTTGGTACATACTCTCAACTTCCACCTGAATTAGAAGAATATGTTCTTAAAAAAATGAATCTCAATGCTGAGCCAGTAAGTACCCAGGTTGTACCACGCGATCGACATGCCGTACTTATCAACGCAATTTCAGTTGCAGCTCAAGGAATTGCCAGACTTGCTCAGGAAATACGGCTTATGCAAAAAACAGAAAGTCGTGAAATTGAAGAGCCCTTTCAAAAAGGGCAGAAAGGTTCCAGCGCGATGCCTCATAAACGCAATCCAATCCTGTGTGAAAGAATGTCAGGTCTGGCAAGAACTCTAATGGGTTATTCTCTTGCAGCTCAGCAAAATATTATGCTTTGGCATGAACGAGATATTTCTCATTCCTCAAGCGAAAGAATTATTTTGCCTGACGCCACAAGTTTGTTTGAGTACATGCTGATTAAAATGACCTTCGTTATTGAAAATCTACACATTCATGAAGAAAATTGTGAGCGCGTAATGAATATGACAGGCGGATTAATTTATTCATCAAGAGCACTTTTAAAAATTACAGAGCAGTTAAAAATTTCAAGGGAAGATGCCTACAAAATTGTTCAAAAAGAAGCCATGGAAGTATGGGCACACCCTGATGGCGATAATTTAAGATTACGCCTTGAAAAGCATGAAAAATTGCAAAATATAACTGCATCTGACTGGGATTTTGTTTTTGATCCGTTATCATTTCTTGTCAATATTGATAAAGTATTTGGCAGATGCAAAAGTATCTAAATGATTGTACTTGTTGTTGCGAATATTATATTAAACCATTTAAATAAAGTCAAGGTGTAATTAAATTATGGGTTCCAAAAACACTCCTTATAGAATTTCATTAAATCTTGGCGGCGGTGGCGCTCGTGGTCTTGCTCATATCGGAGTATTGCGCGCGCTCGAAGAAAATGAAATTGAGTTTGATATATTGATTGGTGTATCAATGGGTGCCTTAATTGCTGCAAATTACGCCTATTACAAAAGTGCAGGTAAGGTTCAAAATCTTATAGCAAATCATATTGAGTCGGCAGATTTTAAAAAATCTCTTCTAGGAACATGGCGACCTGCAGAATCTGATGCTCAAAGCAGCAGAAGTAGAAGACTGATGATGAAATTTAGCAGGTTGTATAAACAAACAGAGATCTATGGCAGACTGTTTTTATCAACCGGAATGCTCGACAAAGATGATATTATCGAAGCGGTTTATCCGATTATTCCAAATATTGACTTTGATGAATTAAATATGCCATTTTCATGTATTGCGGTAAATCTTGAAAATGGAAATCGACGAATTTTTAATCAGGGATCAGTTCGAACTGCAGTTTTAGCTTCTTTAAGCATGCCTCTGGTTTTTCCTCCTGTTGAAATTAATGGAAATTTATATACCGACGGCGGAATAGTTGACAGAGTTGGAGTTGACTCTGCATTTGATATCGGCGTAAAAAAAATAATCGCTGTAGACGTTTCAAACGATTTTTTTGCGAAAAAAAAGATAAAAACTGCATTGGATATAATGCTTCGAAGCGAAGAAATTTCAGCAAAATACAGAAAAAACTACCAACTTAAACAGGCTGCCATCATCATTCGTCCAATTCAAGATTCTATACATTGGGCCGACTATCACAATTATAAAAATATCATTCAAGCAGGCTACGAAAGTACAATTGAAAAAATAAAAGAAATTAAACGACTTGTTAGAACTCAAAAATCGATACTTAGATATTTTGTTGAATAGAAAATTTTAATTTACTGTCTTTAAAGTATTATAATACGTTAAAATCATTCGGGATATCGATTTCAAATTCCTGCATGATTTTTCGTTCCATATTAACAACCCTTGATAAAGGCGGACCTTTTCTTATTTTTTTTTCGAACATCTCTAAATCAGGAACTTCGCCTGCAGCAATACATTCAACACTACCATCCGGTTGGTTGCGTACCCATCCTTTAATTCGTGAAGATTTAGCAATGTCTTGAGTATAATATCTATAACCTACGCCTTGAACTTTCCCGAGAATTGTATAGTGTCTAATTTCCATATGTTATCGTTCTAATCTTCTGTAAGAATATAATCCCTTAAAAGAATCGTTTCCTGTTTCTGAAAAGATCCTTAACATTTTTTAAAACCATGATGCATTTAAATTTTATACTTGATAATATTTTTCTCAAATTATAGGGAGTGGCAACTTTTGGTAGAAAGATGACGTTTTGGCGTGCGTCGCTCTCTAAAAAAACCACACTTTACCAAAATCTAACCGAACCCAATTTATACATCAATACTTTTGTGAAATTTATATGACAGTACATGTAATTTATACACTCCATCAATCATTTTTTATATGTTGTTTTCGCAGTTTTTTGAAACGGCTACTTCTTGGTAAAGCATGACGTTTCCAGTTTTTTAATTTATTTATTTTTATGGAATAGACATGAGCTGTCGTAAATTAATTCGAAACAATCATCCTGTTTGTTGAATTTGGTTCGACAATCTTACACGTTATTTTCGGCAGTTATTTTAACATCTGGAGATCGATCGTTTCATTTAAATCAAATTGATCGGTCTCCAGACTCCTCCACACACATTCTTTCTTTAATAGAATAAAATTATCATCGTATAGCTGAAATTGGTGCTACAATGGGTGGCGCATCTGGTAAAATTGTACCTGCGCCTGGTGCAGTACGATTTGTTTTCTGAATGGTGTATACTGCGCTGGTTAATGGTGAAGTGGTATAACCGATTTTACATGCCACTGCACTAACAACCTGTGTATATGTAACCATCAATGCTGCTCCATATGTATTACCTGAAGTACAAATCGCCAAGGCATTACAAGCTGGTAATGTACCGTCTGTAGTGTAACAAATGGTTGCTCCATTCGTAAAGCTGCTCATGCTAACGGTTTGGTCAGCATTGTATGTACCACTGGCTAAACTATAAGTAACTTCGCCGGTTACAGGTAAATTGGTAATGGTACTATTTACAAAATGAAGTTCTGGTCTAACTAAATAATCTGAGTTTCTATCAAGATTACCTTTGCTATTACCATTTTCATTTTTTCCACTATGCTTTGGACTTGTTTTTTCAAGTTCAAGTTTAAAACTCACAGTTGTCAACATTTGATTTTCAATCTTAAAAGCGCCTTTTACCTTTAATCCTGATTCTTCTGCTGATGGAGCTTTAACATTGTGCCAGATGGTATTACTATCTTCTGATACCAGTACCATACTTTGACCATCAACTAAAGTAATTCGTATTTGACGATAGTCTCCTACTGGAAGTAAAAACGTATCAAGAGTATATGTAGCTTCATTACCTGCCATAACTTCATAAAGCTTACCATTTACATCATAATTAGAAACCGTCATCCATGCTGAATCATGATCATTTTGTAGCTCACTAGCTTCATCTTTGCCATCTCTTCCCTCATGATCATCCTGGTTTGAGCGATTTACCAACACTTCAACAGATGAAATCACAAACTGACCTTTCGTTACATTTAGATGTTCCATTTCAAATTTAGAAACAAAAAGACGTAATACCCCTGTGTTTGCGCCCAGCGAAACCGCATTTTGAACTGCTGTTGAACTTTGTGTTGAAATGTTTTGATTGTTTATTGTCTGACTCAAGTCAATTGAGTTTCCAGTGTTTACCACATTGCAATTGAAAACTGCAAATGTAAGTAATCCGATTGTCAGGGTAATTAAACCCTTATTGATTTTATTGTTCATTGTCTTAACCCTTTTTTTCATGCTCCTTATCACATGTCGTTATGACCCTTAAAAGCAGCGATCACAACTCTAAATCATATAACTATTACGTTTAATAATTATATCTGCTATCAATATAGCTGTTCACAGTATATTACAAACCGCAAAAGTAAACAATTTTTTTGGATATTTATTGAATTTATTTCAAAAAAAAGTTATTGTTATATTATAACCATGCCCGTGACCTTATAATGATTATCCTGACTTTTACTTGTCAGGGAGTTATAAAATAACATTTGGTATGTAATCAATGTCAAATCAAAGTCAAAAAATAAGTGTCGCTTTTCGCAAATGTCATTCAAACGCAGAAATTCCATTGAAACAAACTCCTGGATCGGCCGGATACGATATTAAAGCCTTTCTCGATGAACCTGTTGCCATTCAACCCGGCGAAAGAAAATCCATTGCAACGGGTATTCGTGTCGAAATACCAACGGGTTTTGTTTTGTCGATTCGTCCACGATCTGGCCTTGCCATTAACCATGGAGTAACCATGATCAACAGTCCCGGCACGATCGATTCTGACTACCGTGGCGAGATTAAAGTATTGATGGTAAATCTTGGAACTGAGTCTTTTGTGATCAATCACGGCGATCGAATTGCGCAGGTTCTTCTGGAAAAAGCTTTTGAAATAGAATGGAATGAGAATTATGAACTGGAAGAAACAGTACGAGGAGAAAAAGGCTTTGGATCAACTGGAAGAAAATAACTTAACACGCATTATTCGTAGCACTTTATCGAATGATAAACTCCATGTTTGTTTTGGCGGCGGAGTTGGCGCGTTTGGCAGAAATTTTACTATTTTTTATTATAATGGATCGACAATCTGGATTGATGCCGGTTGTGGATTTCCCTCTTATAACCTGCCGGGGCTTTTACGAACCATTCCGCCAAAAGAATTGATTGAAGCTTTTCCGCCTGATGCAATTATTTTTACTCATGCTCATGAAGATCATATTGGAGCATTGCCCTATATTTACCGTTTTATTGACGAAGATACCCCCGTTTATGCCAGCGACTTTACCATCGCCATAATTAAAAAACGCCTGCGAGACTGTAAAATTGATTTAAATTATTTTCAATTTATACCTGTAACTAAAAACTCATATTTTAAAGTTCGTGATTTTACAATAAATAACTTTTTTGTCCCTCACTCTATTCCTCAAAGTTTTTCCGTCGGAGTACGAATTGAAGAAATAAACATGAAAATTTTTTTCTCAAGCGATTTTAAATTGCAAGGAAATGAAAAAAACTTCAACGAGAAGGAAATACAAAACTATGGTCCGGTTAAATATCTTTTTTGCGATTCAACAGGGATTTTAAATTCCGGTAAATCGACAAATGAGAACAAAGTGATAGAAAACCTGGAGCAAATCGTTCAAAACTGGCCTGGCCGAATATTCATGACAACGTTTGCTTCACAAATTGAAAGGCTTTCAGAAATCAGTAAAATTGCTAAAAAATACAATCGTCATCTTGGAATTCGCGGTCAATCGATCATTACCCATCTTGAATCTGCCTTTGAGGCCAGAGTATTGACAGAATCTTTTTGGAATACTCGCCGCCCCGACCCCGAACAAAAAAATGCCGTATGGATCATTTCGGGATGTCAGGCAGATGAAGGTTCTTCTTTTCAAAGATTTTCAGATGGAAAACTTTATCCCTTAAAACCTGAAAAGGGCGATTTGCTCATTTATTCTGCCAGCGTAATTCCCTCAAATACCGACACAGTATTTAATGTGTTAAACAAACTTTCACGGATTGGCGTAAAGATCATTGGTCTTGCCGATTACGATCCTAAAGTTCATACAAGCGGTCATGCCCGAGTCGAGGATTTGAAGCAATATATATCGTGGCTTTGCCCAGAGAAATTGATTCCGGTTCATGGTGATCACATGCATTTTATGAAATTTTATGAGATTTTAGAAAATAATAAAGAAATTGATATAAACATTCTGGAAGATAATTGCATTTACTCTCTTGAAAATAATGTCAATGAAATCATGAGAATTCCGGCTATTCCACAGATGATTGAAGAAAAAGAAATTCACACAGAATATTCACTTTATTCATACCGACTTAATCTTTCTGTTTCAGGAATCTGTAATTTAATTATACGGGAAGATATAAAAAAACTGGAACAATTACAGTACATTGGCACATGCAGTCAGGAATGGCTAAAAAAATGTATGCCTGAATTAAGCAAACAAATAAATTCTCTGTTATTAAAAATGGCAAATACAAATGAAAATAGCCGTAATAGAAAATTAAAACAAAAAATATCTAAAATCAATTTAAGTGTTCTCGGTAAAAATCCTTACGTAAACGTTGTCTGGATTTAGTAAAATAATTTCATTAGCTATTTAAAAAGCAATTAAAACACTCTCATTTATTTTGTCCAGAGTATTTGATCTTCCCGTTTTCCTTTGTTTATAAGTCGCTGCAGTTGTCTTTGCTGGATAATATTTTGAATATGCCCTTCAACCAGACTTACGTTTTGAAGACGGTCATAGTCTACAAAAACCGGTTTTAGTTTTTCAAGAGTTTCCCTGTTTAAAAATACAGCATTGTTAGAAACCTCTGTAGCATATTGAATAGATTTCCAAATTTCAATTGCTTTTGCTTTTTCAATGTCAGAATTTTGAATAATGCCAAGATCCCAATGGATTCGCCCTTTTTCAAATATCGCATCTTCTTTACGATAATGATCGGGAGTATTTTTTATAATATAATCCGTAATTTCTTCGCGTCTTGTACTATACAATCGAACTGCATCTTTATAATTACTGATTTTTTTTTGTGCCAGTACTGGTTGATACCTTTCTTGAATACGGCGTAATGTTTCATATCTAAGTTTCTTTTTTTGTTCTAAAGATAAATTTTTGTACATATTTGAAAAATTAAAATAAATCTCCCAGGCTCTTTGCTGAATTTCATAAATATCCTGAATGGCAAAAAGAAGTTCCGTTTGTGTTTTAGAACCTTTAAGTCGAGCAACCTGGGCCAGGGAATTTTTTAGAAAATCTTCTTTATTTAAGTTTTCGTCAAAATAATCAATGTATAAATACGTTGGATCCGAACTAAAACTATAAACCAGTCTTTGAAGATTGTCATAATACAACTCTCTCACTGCAACAGGAAGATCACCCTTGTTTGGGTCAAATTCAAAGTAACGATTTATAAAATTATACAATTGCGATTCTTTTGATTCACGAAGAGTGGAATTAAAATATTTTTCGCGGGAAGTTTTTGGAAACTCCAGAGGGTGATGCGCACTTTTAAAGCTATTTTTTACAATATGCACGTTTGGTCTATTTTCAACTATTTCGCCATTAGACCATTTTCTATAGTTTTTAATGATTTCATTTCTTTCGTTATATTTATCAAGAGATTTCGGCGCTTCACGAATGATTTGATCAAAAGGTTTTTCCAAATTTAGCAATGTGGGAAAAACTTCTTTAACTACCAGATCTTCATAATGGCGTTTTCTAAAAATATATGATTCTTTTACATTCGATTGTGTATTGATATTATCAAAGGTTTCTGGAAAATTTTGTCTGAGATTGCTGTTTTGAGACAATTTTTTTACAAGTTCTCGCCATTCACCCTTTACTTTAAAATCTTTTTCAAATTGTTCAGCCTGCTTTCTTCTTATATTTTCGCCATCCTTACCGCCTTCATTGCCATCATGGTTTTCACGTTTTATTTTATTCAGGTCATCGTTCGAAGTCATTTCTACTTCAAGCATTTCCTTTTTTTCGAGGGTACCAGTCTGTCCGTTTGATTTGTTATTTCCTTGATATAAAAACATCGTCAGAGATAAAAGAAGGTGGATCCAGATAGAAATGGCAAGCGCTATACTAAATCGAGTTTTATGAGAATACACAATACGCCTTTAATTATGTAGTATGGGTGTCATCAAGTAAAAAATCTATAAACTCGCGAACAGCGCCCATTCCGCCTGGCGTTTCACAGCAAAAATTAACCGCTTGAAGTACGACAGAAATTGCATCTGCAGGAGCCGCTGAAAATCCTGCCCGCTTGATTACTGGTAAATCGTTTATATCATCTCCTATATAGCACAAATTCTCCCATGTATAACCATGAAGCTTTAACCAGTCCTCCAGGATGGATTCTTTATTACCGGCTCCCGTAATGATCTCAGTTACGTTTAATTCTTTCATACGAACCGAAATGATCTCCGATGATCGCGCGCTGATTACGCCAAATTCAAAACCTTTTGACATCCAGTTTTTTATTCCTGCGCCGTCTTTAACGTGAAATGTTTTCATCACTTCACCGTTTATTCCATAATAAAGCCTGCCGTCTGTCAAGGTTCCATCGATATCTGAAAAAAGTACTTTTAGTGTTTTATTCATCATAGTTGTTTCTCGTAAATTCATTTCGGCTTTTATCGCATCCATGCGAAGCCGAATTCAGGCCTTCCTGACCTTCTATCGGCTTTTATCGCATCCATGCGAAGCCGAATTCAGGCCTTCCTGACCTTCTATCGGCTTTTATCGCATCCATGCGAAGCCGAATTCAGGCCTTCCTGACCTTCTATCGGCTTTTATCGCATCCATGCGAAGCCGAATTCAGGCCTTCCTGACCTTCTATCGGCTTTTATCGCATCCATG